>JAZGGY010000001.1:0-12222 GCA_036480675.1 bacterium
GCGCCCTTCAGGAGCGGAGCTTCGAACGAGTAGGCGGAGAAAAGCCGGTCCACGTCAACGTGCGCGTTCTCGCCGGGACGAAAAAATCGCTCCCGGCGATGGTGGAAGCGGGCTTGTTCCGCGAAGACCTTTTCTATCGCCTCAACGTCGTACCGCTCAACATACCACCCCTCCGCGACCGGCTCGACGACGTCCCGTTACTTGTTAACCATTTCCTCCAAAAGTTGGCCATAAAATCGGGGCGCGGCGACCTGACGATCTCAAAGGCGGCGGTTGCCAAACTACAACGGCACCCCTGGCCCGGTAATATCCGCGAACTCGAACACCTCCTCGAGCGAGTCGTCGCCCTCAACAATAAAAAGCACCTCGACGAACAGGATATCCCCGATTTAGCTTCCCCCGGCGAAGGGTCCGCCGTCGCCTCGTTAAATCTCGACAACGTGGGCGATGTAGATCTGGCCGCGATATTGGCTGACGTCGAAAACCGCCTGCTCCGCTGGGCGTTGGGTCGGGCGCAAGGGAACTTAGCCCAGGCCGCGGCGATACTAAATATCCCACGGTCTACCCTCCAATATAAAATTACTAAGCTCGAAACACCCTCTTCTCCTTTGCGGCCATGCTAAAAATAACCAACGAAAACTGGTTAGCCCGTAACGAATATCAATTATACGGTTCAAACGTCTTAAGGCGTAAAGGCTTGCGGCCGCCCCGCCGCCGCACGGTACGTCGCGAACGTCCGTTTTTCGTCGTTTCCGATCCAAATTTCCACGCGGCCCGAGCCTCGATTTCGTTAGTATATTTAAGATCTTCCCACTTCCAAATAATTCGGCACGCCGTTTGCTCTTATAATGCGAGTTCCTATTACCGACAATCACGCTTCGGATGTCCGCTTATCGATGCTTCATTATGGGGAAGTCACGCTCCTCGGGAATTCGGTTTAGCGGCATCCGAGCGTTTTATCCAGTTAGTGAAAAAGATAACGAATTCCCCCTTCCTCGCAGCTCCGACTACCATTTAAAAGGCAGGTCGCTATGTTTGGTTCGATCGGTATCCAAGAGGTCCTCCTTGTTCTCGGGATCGGCTTACTCCTCTTCGGGGCCCGCAAGCTTCCAGAGATAGGCAAAGGCCTCGGCAAAGGAATTCGCGAGTTTAAAAAAGCCCAACGGGCTTTGACGGACCCGTTAACATCAGAGGACTCAGACAAAAAGCCCCAAGCATAGGTAGATCCGCGCCAAAGCGGCTAAGATCGGGCCGCCTCGGCTCAGCCGCTCACGCTGTCAATATTAAGATGCCGTTGATCTCTCCCACCCGGGCGCTGAACATTATTCGGAAATATACCCGGCCTCTTCCGTCCATTCGCGTACCGCTGGCGGAGGCGATGGGGTATTGCCTCGCCGAAGATGTTTGCGCCGACCGCGACATACCGCCGCGGGCCCGTTCCGCTATGGACGGTTATGCCGTGCGCGCGGCGGACGCGGCAAAGGTCCCCTATACGCTTCGCCTCGTGGGCGAGGTTGCCGCGGGGAGCCCGGCGCGCCCTCGGGTTCTACCCGGCACTTGCGTTGCGATCATGACCGGCGCCAACGTACCGCCCGGTGCGGACGCCGTCGCGGTCGTCGAACACGCGCGACTCGACGAGGACAAGGGCATCGTAACGTTCCGGGAACCCGTAAAAAAGGGCGCCAACATCCTAAGACCGGGCGAGGACGCTAAAAAGGGCGTGCGGCTGCTCGCTAAACACACGCCTCTCGGCCCCCTCCAAATCGGCGTCTGCGCGGCGGTAGGCGAAAGCAAACCACGCGCTTACCGACTTCCGCGCGTCGCGGTCTTCGGGACGGGAACGGAATTGGTCGAGGCGGAGGCGAAAGTACGCCCCCACGAGGTGAGGGATTCGAACGGCCCCGCGCTAAAGGCCGCACTCGCGATTTGGGGGTTCAACGACGTTACCGTAGGCCGGGCGGCCGACGACGTAAAGGGCTTGACCTCCCGATTGCGCCGTCTGGTCGCGAAGCGAGACGTCGTCCTGTTGACCGGCGGCGTCTCGGTAGGAAAATACGATTTCGTTCCCGAAGCCGTTGAGCGCCTCGGCGCCACGGTCCGCTTCCACGGCGTGGCCATGAAACCCGGCAAACCGGTTCTTTACGCGACGTTACCCGGCAACCGACACATATTCGGCCTGCCCGGCCCTCCCCTGAGCGCGATGACGGGTTTAAACGAGTTCGCCCTCCCGGCCCTGCGCCGCATGTCCGGGTTCGCCGCGGGGGCGCTCCGCCCTTCCCTTTACGTCCGTCTGGCCTCCCCTGTCACTTCCAAAGGCGGCCGCGTGAGGTTCGTACTCGCGCGTCTGGCGTGGCGCGGGGAGGGCGTCGCCGCGGTCCCCGTAAAATCCAAGAGTTCGGCCGACCTGGTAGCCGGCGGGAAAGCCGACGGCGCGATCGTCGTCCCCCGCGAGGCTAAAGAGTTGGCTGCGGGTACGCTCGTCGAGTTTCGACCCTGGAGGCCGCTGCCGTGACCGCGACCGGCGCTCCGGCTCCGCTCTCGCTCCGAGTCTCCGTCACCGACCGGTGCTCGCTGCGGTGTCGGTACTGCGTGCCGCCCGAAGGCCACCGGCGGTTGAGCCCCCGGGATATCCTCTCCTTCGAGGAGATCGTCCGCCTCGTCCAAATCCTAAAGTCATATCTGAGTTTAACGAAGATACACCTCACTGGAGGCGAACCGCTGGTCCGTAGAAACGTCGAAGTCCTCGTCGAGAAATTAGCGGCGGAAAACCTTCCGGACCTCGCCCTCACTACCAACGGCCAACACCTATTAAGTGCGGCGTCGCGTCTATGGCGCGCGGGCTTGCGCCGTCTCAACGTCAGTCTCGATAGCTTGAATCCGCGCACCTACCGGGAACTAACGAACGGCGGCGAGCTCAAACCGGTGTTGGCGGGGATCGAAGAGGCGCTTCGCCTGGGCTTCGCGCCCTTCAAACTCAACGTCGTCGTCCTGCGGGGTATCAACGACGGCGAAATCGAGGCCCTTGCCCGCTTCGGCCTGAAGCGGGGCTGTACGGTCCGCTTTCTGGAACTCATGCCCATCGGACCTCACGCCCCCCGCTTCCAGGAGTGGTTCGTCTCTTCCGCGGAGGTCAGCGAAAAGCTCGCCGCCGCGTTCGAACTCCGTCCCCGGGCCGCACGGGCCGGCGGCTCGAGCCGGGAATACGAGGCCCGGGACGGCCGCGGCGTCGAAGGCGTCATCGGTTTCATTTCCTCGCACACGGAACCTTTTTGCGAGGGCTGCAGCCGCTTACGGGTAACGGCTACCGGCAACCTACTGGGGTGCCTGGGCCGCGAGGAATCGGTCAACCTCCGGCCGCTTCTTCGGGAGAATAGCCCCGCCGACTCGCGGGAGGTGCTCAAAGCGGTGGAATTCGCCCTCCGCCTTAAGCAGAAAAGACGGCACTTCGACCAGCAATCGCCGATGGTCGCCTTCGGCGGATAACCGCCCATGAAACCCCGCACACGCAGGATCGCGAAACCAATCGTCGCGGCGGCGACGCTGGCGTTGGCGGCGCGGAACCTCCGGCTCGCACCCGGCAAACCGGTCTATGTCGCTTTCAAAAGCCACTCGCTCGCGGCCGAGCCGGCCGCAGGAGGAACGGACGATCAATAAAGAAAATAAGTTCAGTCACCTCTCGGCCAAGGCGACCCCGCGTATGGTGGACGTCTCCGGCAAGCCCGCGACCGCTCGCCTCGCCCGCGCGGAGGCCTGGGTAACCGTCGGCGCCGACGTCGCCCGGGCCTTACGCGAGAGAGGCGCCGTGGCCAAGGGAAACGTCTTCGAGACGGCGCGGCTGGCGGGGATCGCCGCGGCCAAGCGCACCGCCGAGCTAATTCCGCTATGTCACCCCCTGCTGTTAGAAACGGTAGAGGTCGACATCTCGTTGGAGGGTTACCGCGTGCACGTCGAAACCGCCGCGGCGGCGGAGGGCAAAACCGGCGTGGAGATGGAAGCGTTAACGGCGGCCGCGGTAGCAGCGCTTACGATCTACGACATGTGCAAGTCGGCGAGCAAGGCCATCGAGATCGAAGTTATCCGCCTGCTCGAGAAATCGGGAGGTAAGTCCGGGAGATGGAGGCGGGAGAGCGATGAGAGAAGCTAAAGTGAACGCCGTCTGCATAGCCCCGCGCAAGGGCGAGCAAAAGCGGCCGGTCGAGGCCGCGCGGTTCGTCGCCGGCCTGGGGATCGAGGGCGACGCGCACGCCGGTTCGTCTCACCGCCAGGTCAGCTTGCTCGCGGAGGCGGACGTCGACGCGCTGCGGCGCGAGGGTCCGGCCGACGTCGGTCCCGGCGACTTCGGCGAGAACGTCTTGACGACCGGCCTCGATACCGCGGCGCTGGGCCTGGGGTCGCGGCTCCGGCTCGGCCCGGACGCGGCCGTCGTCGTGACGCAAATCGGCAAGAAATGCCACGACCCGTGTCGGATCTTCCGCCTTACCGGAACGTGCGTCATGCCCCGGGCCGGCCTGTTCGCGCGCGTGGAGGCGGGCGGCGAGGTCCGGCCGGGAGACGCCGTCGAGGTCCTGGAGGCCGTACCGCGAGACCTCCTCCAAGCCGTCGTGCTCACGATAAGCGACCGATGCTCGCGAGGCGAGACGGAGGATACCGCGGGACCGGCCGTGCGGAAGCTAGTGGAGAAATCACTCGGGGCCCGAACTTACGCGACGGAGGTCCTCCCGGACGAGGAGGCCGTGATCGCCGAGCGGCTGCGCCACTACTGCGACGGCCCCGCCGTCATCCTCCTCTTGACCGTAGGCGGGACCGGTTTCGCGCCCCGCGACGTAACGCCGGAAGCGACGCGCGACGTCGTCGACCGCCCGACGCCGGGGCTCGACGAGGCGATGCGCGCGGCCTCCCTCGCTAAAACGCCTTACGCTATTCTGTCGCGCGGCGTCTCCGGGATCCGCGGCACAACGTTAATTATAAACCTTCCCGGCTCGGAACGCGCGGCCGTCGAGAACTTGGAAGCCATCGTGGAGGCGCTGCCTCACGCGGTGGGCAAGTTGCGGGGCGACGACGCCGATTGCGGCCGGCCCTCCGCCCCGGAGGCGCCCCGTGCCCGATGACCTTCCAATATTCGGAATCTGCGGCCACAGCGGTTCGGGCAAAACGACGCTGCTCGAGGCCGTCGTACCCCGATTGCGCGAGCGGGGGTTGGAAGTCGCCGTCGTAAAGCACGACGTCCACGGCCTGGATTTCGACCGCGCCGGCAAGGATAGCGATCGCCTGTTCCGGACGGGGGCCGACGTTTACCTCGCCGACCCCGAGCAGCACCTCTCGCGACGCCACCCCACCCCCCGCCTCTTGTCGCGGCCTCTCCTGCGGAAATTGGGGCGCCGTTACGACCTCGTACTGGTCGAGGGTTTCAAAAACCTCCCTCTCCCCAAGGTCTGGCTCCTGGGCCAAGACGAAGAGGCGCCTCCCGAGGGCTCCGCGGAAGTCATCGCCCATCTCGGACGCGATGCCGACCGCCGCGCCTCCTTCCTCCGCATAATCGAGGCGTGGTTGCCCGAGCAGTGGCTCAAAACGCCGGCCTTCGGGTGTGTATTGGTCGGCGGCGCGAGCGTACGTATGGGCAGGCCGAAGCACCTCTTGGAAAAAGACGGCCGTACCTGGCTCGAGCGGACCGTCGACCTGCTCGAGCGGGTGACCGAGGAGGTCGTGATCGTGGGAAAGGGAGAGGTCCCGGAGGCGCTGGCGAACCGTCTCCGCCTCCCGGATGTCCCGGAGGCGAAAGGACCGTTATCGGGAATCCTGGCGGCGATGCGGTGGGCGCCGGGCGCCACGTGGTTGGTGGCGGCGTGCGACCTACCGGACCTCGGCGAGGAGGCGCTACAGTGGATCCTCAAGACGCGCGCACCCGGCGTCTGGGCCACGCTGCCCCGGGGGGAGGAACATCCCGACGTCGAGCCCCTCCTGGCTCACTACGACCTCCGCGCCCGGCCACTCCTGGAACATTTAGCCGCGGAAGGCGACTTCCGGCTTAGCCACTTGGCCTCCCACGCCAAAGTTATAACACCCTCGCCTCCGCCGGAGCTCGCCTCCGCCTGGCGCAACGTCAACACGGCGGCCGGGTTAAACCCGCGACCCTCCGCCATTAAGTAACCTCAAACGCCTCCCCCACCTTTCCGTTTGACCCCCCGGGCCCTTTGCTTTATATTTACGTTGACGGCGGCGGCGTAGCGCAGGCCGGCAGCGCGTCTGCCTTGGGAGCGGCAGGGTTCGGAAATGCGTCGTCGTAAACGCATAAATAAGAATAATCTAAGGCGCCCGTGGAAAGGGGCGCCCTATTTTTTGTCATATTTTTACCGCATCTTCCAGGTCATGATAAGAGTTAGGCCAAAATCGCCAGGGGCACGCCGCGGAAGACTCAGAGCCAACGACACTTGACAAACTAAATCATATCTGCTATGTTATTAGTTAGGAAATAAAACGAATGAGGCGGGGTAACTTCTATTAGGTGATTAACCCGGGCGTAAGACGCGTCTCCGAACGCAGCTATGTCAATAATTGACATATGGTTGTAGTAATAATAAACAAAATAAGACGTATCAAAAAGGGCACATTTTGAACGCTGTCCTAAAACCCTACTCGGGGCAAATGAAATCGCCAGGGTCAAACGTTGGCCCTTCGCCGGCAAAGCTGGATGGACGTCAATTCGTCCCGGGGCCTTACGAACGGGTCGTTTGATACTTATACAGAGATGAGGACCCATATATGTCCGTAAACCGCGCGGCAAGGCTCTTTCATCTGATAAGCATTTTGCGGACGGGCCGCGGTTACACCGGCTCCGAGTTGGCGGACGTTGCGGGCGTATCGCAACGGACGATATACCGCGACGTCGTGGACCTTTCGGACTTGGTACCCATATACTACGACGAAGGTTACCGCCTCCTGTCCGAAAGCTTTTTAGCCAACCTCACCTTTACCCGGGAAGAACTATTGGCGCTAAAACTCGGCGTGCAGATGCAGGCGGTGGCCCAAGGGTCCTATCTCGGCGCGGCTACGAATTCGGCGCTAGCGAAAATAGAAGAACAGTTGATCCGTAGGTGTCGGGAGCCGGACGCCAACACCGACACGATAACGGTCCACGTCAAAGCCCATCCGTTAAGCGACAAAAACATTAAGACCCTTCGGGTCTTGGAGAACGCTATTAGGGCCCGCAAGACGGTACGATTAAATTATTATTCCCTAAACCGGTATAAAAAAACGCGAAGGTCCATTGACCCCTACGGCTTAACCTTCCGGGGTCATAGTTGGTATCTGGTCGGGCATTGCCACCTTCGCCGGACAATACGGGTATTCCGGCTGGACCGTATTTTGACGGTTGAGCGCTCGCCGTCCAGGTTCGAACGCCCGGAAGACTTTTCAATCGAAGAATTTTTCGCGGACACCTGGGAGACTTTCTCGGCGGAACACAAAGCCAAGGTCGTACTCCGTTTTAACCAGTCCGCCGAACCGATAGCGAAACCGATGTTGGCTGGCCGTGGTAAGTTTCGTAAATACCGCGATCCCAAAATAGTAGTCTTCGAGGGGGAGATCCCATTATCGGACGAATTCTGCCGTTGGTTATTGACGTTGAGTGGCGAGGTAGAGGTACTCGAGCCGCTGGAGTTGCGTGAAAAGGTCGCCGAGAAACATCGCGAGGCTGCGGCCCTTTACGCGCCCGCGCGCGACCGAAAGGCCGAGCGGGGTTGTGAGAAGCCGAAAATCCAAACGCCGGCCCGGGTTCGAAAAAACCGACGCTCTACTACCTGAGTGTTGTGGGTAAGGTTGCTTCGTCCGACCGTAAACTTGGCCGGAGAATTCGATAACGTAATGGGTATAACCACGGGAAAACCAGGTATCAAGGTGACGCACCTTCGTCGTAAAAGGAAAATCTAATAAGCGGCAAACATAGATTTTCAGTGGGTAAAACTTAAAAAAGCGATTTAACCCGTTAATTTCATTAAAAACCGCCAAAATTGGCGGTTTTTATTTCGCCTGCATTTTCAACGGATTACGGGTTCTTAGCTTAAAATTCCATCCCGAACCAGCCAAAATTGGCGGCGATCGGATACAGCGTTATCGCCTTAATAATACGTAACAGCTTAAATATCAGATACTTAGTGAACTGGCATGTTTTTTGCTACTATATTTTAACAACAACTACTTTTTAATCCCGTATCGAAAGGGAACTCTTTGCATGGGTTAAAGAAGTTGGCGGCGATTTTTACGCTCTTAGTTACGATCCTGGTTTTACTCCTTCCCGCGCCTTTTCTTACCGAAAAGGTATAGCGACACGTCCAACGTAAGAACCGCCCGTGAATAAATACTTCCCGTACAACGGAGCGCCTGCTAGCTACGTTAAATAAAGGCGTAGCGGGGGTGAAGTATAATATCATCTTGAGGGGGAATTTTTATACATAAAGATACTCGAATATTTCTCTCATAATCGGTACATTTTTTCGTTGACATATCCCAAGACTTATTTAAGAATGGCTTAGGGTAAAAGAAACGGGCAAAGTTTAACCTAGGTTAGGGTATGCCCGGAAAAAAATACCAAGGGGAAAAAGAACACAACGTCCCCGCGGCGCGAACGGTACGCGGAAGACGTTAAACCCCAGGTTGGCCCTGTGGGCCGGCGTGGGGGTTTTTATATGCATCGGGTTATCGGTAAATTGCGCGAAGGTAAAATCTTAAAACGATTATATAATCGCCGCCTAACCCGCCCGCGTTTACCGCCCGAAAACTATATTGATATAAATCCGATATTACATAAAGTCCGGCCGCTGACGTACAGAAACTAAGTCGACCTCGCATATTCCTCCACGGGGGTTTTCCGCAGTGGCGACATTGTGCTCAGCCGAAGACCTACTGGCAGCTTGGGAATACGCCCGTCGTGACGCCGCGGATAACTTCGTATTCGACGTTATCGAGTACGAAGACGTCGAACGTAACCTCCCTTATATCGTACGGCGCCTTGAGCTCGAGATAAAAGGCGGCCAATATACGCCGGCGCCGTTGTTGAGCGTCGATATACCCAAGACGCCCTTCTCCGTCCGGCCCGGCGCCGTCGTCTCTCTCCTAGATTTAATCGTACTATATGCGCTCGTGCGCGAAGTCGCGCCCTCGCTGGACGCGAAGCTCTCCGGCGGCGTCTTCTCGTATCGCTGGCTACCGGAGGCCAAGGACCGGCGGCCCTTCTTACTCGAAATCGACGAAGACGAGTACGAGAGCGAGGAACTCTTACCCGCCACGCTATTCGCACCCTACCCGCCTTTCACCGAGGGGGCTCCCGCGGGGTGGTTCCGGGGATGGATCGAATACCACGAGCGCGTCAAGGATTCCGCCGCCCGCTACGACTTTTGCGCCGTCGGCGACGTTACGGCCTACTTCGAAAACGTAGCCGTAACCTCTCTCTTCAACCGGATCGGCGACATCCTGGGAGACGAACACGCAGATGCCATAGCGCTCTTACGACAGCTTTACGAATTCTGGGGTTGGCAGCCCGCGGGCGCTACGGCCCAAGGTAAGGTTCTCCCCCAAGGGAACGACATCTCGTTATTCCTCTCGAACTTCTTCCTCACGGACCTGGACCAATCGATGGCCGAGGTCGTCGGCGGCGACCAGCGCCGATATCTGCGATACGTCGACGACGTCTGCGTCTTCACGGACGACCGCGAAGAAGGCCACCAGGTCCTTTTGGCCTGCGACCGGGTCCTCCGCGACCTGAACCTCAACCTGAACGCGGAAAAGACCAAGGTAATACCCACGGCCGAGCTGTTTGACGACGACGTCGAACGCTGGATCGAGGCCATGTCGCCCGCGGGTGCCTCCGCCGCGGAAAGCGCCCGCGAGTTCCTGGGCACCGTTTATGACGAGGCAAACTTGGAAAAGTGGGAGCGACCATACTTGCGCGCGCTCACGACGCTCCAGCGCGAAGGCGACGACTACGCCGTCCCGACGGCGCTCAAATTATTCCTCGAAAACCCCTCTTACAAACTTCTGGTAAAGAACTTCGACTACCTGAGCGCCTTCGCCTCGCGGCACTTGTACGCCGACGCCCTGGCCGCCAGGCTCGCCCGGGAAACCTTCACCTTCCCCTACCATAAACACTACCTCTACCGCCTCGGCGCATACTCCCGCGAAGACTCGCCCGCGCTGAGAGAAATCGCGCTCCACGACGCGCGCCCGGGCGACGTCGAATGGTACGTGCGTATGGCAGTGCTCTTCTGCTTGAGCAGTTTCCGCCTTACCCCTCACGAGCTTGCGGAAATCGAGGAACTGGCCGAACGCGAATCGCACCCGGCGGTGGCCCGGGCGGCGCTGGTAGCGCTCCGCCAGCGCCCCGCCGACGAGATAACCTCCGCCGAAGACCACCTCCTTTTCACGACCGCGCCCGCCCAGGAAAACCTGAGGGAATACTTCTTCCGCCTCGCGACGGACGAGGACCTGGCCCGGGCCGTGCTCCGCGAAATCGAAAGGACGGACGTCGCCTCGCGGGCGTTCGTAGGTCGCCTCCACCAACTCGACCTTTTAAAGAGCAACGCCGCGGTCAGGGACAAGTACCGCGCGGTGTTGGACCGTAAGTTGGAAGAATCCGACCCGGCGTGGGTGCGCCAGCGCGACCGCCTGACGGGAATTAAAGAACTCGCCTCCGAAGAAGCTTTGCGCCATTCGGAAACACGCAAAGCCGCGCAAGCCCACGGACACCTGGAAAACGTCCTCCGGGGTTCGCACGAGGCGGTCATCATCGCCGACGCGGCCGGCGAAGTCCAGATCTGGAATGACGCCGCGAGCAAACTACTCGGCTATACCCGCGACGAGGCGCTAGGCCGAGACCTAACGCAACTCATCGAACCCGCGGGCGGCTTCACCTCCGCCGACGAACTCCTCGACCATATTGCGGAAAGCGGAGGCTCGCTCACCGAGGAGGCGGTTCCCCACCACCGCCGCGACGGCACGGCCCTGGCCGTCTCGGCGACTTATGCCGTTATTATGGACCCCTCCGGCGAGGCCGCGGGCCTTTCCGTCCTCCTACGGGACGTTACGGCCGAAATCCGCGCCATAAAGGCGGAACAGTTCCAGGCCGGAGCCGAGAAGCTGTTGGCCGACGCCTCGGCTCGCCTCGTCGCCCCCGAAGACCTCGACGAGGCGATCACGCAGACGCTGGAGGAAGCCGCGGAACTCCTGGCGGCAAACCGGGCCTACCTCTTCCGCTTCCGGGACGACGGCAAATCGTTGACCGTCACTCACGAATGGACGGCCCGCAGGGTAACGTCACTCCGGAGGACCGGACATAAGATCGAACTTGAGCGTCTGGCTTTGTTTAAATACGAACTACTGGATCGCCACGCCGTCGTCGTCGGCGACGTGGAAACGCTACCACCAGCCGAAAAGGCGGCTTTGCAAAAACGGGGAGCACGGGCCTCGCTCGGCGTGCCATTTTACGTCGGTGGCCTATTGGCCGGCCTTATCGGCTGCGACGACACGAACCGTTCCCGCACGTGGGAGCCGGAGGAGATAAACCTCCTGTTCTCCGTAACGGCGTTATTGTCGAAAGCCCTCGAGCGCAAAGAGGCCGAGGAGGCGCTCCAGCGCTCGCGCGACCTCGTCGACGACGTCTTTAACGCGATGAACGAGGAGCTGGTCGTAATCGGCCCCGACTACAAGATCCGCCGCGTCAATAACGCCTTCGCCTCCCGCTACGGCCCGAAATCGGGGAAGCTCCTCGGCCGCCCCTGCTACGAGGTCACGCACGCCCGGTCCGAACCGTGCTCGGGCGCCGAACATCTGTGTCCGCTCGCTACGGTTTTGGAAACGGGCCAATCGTTCCGGGTGGAGCACCTCCACCTCGACAAGGACGGCGACGAGCGGATCGTCGAAATCAACGCCTCGCCCGTCCTCGCGGCCTCCGGCGCGGTCGAAAGCGTCGTGGAGGTTTCGCGCGACGTTACGGAGCGGCGGCGGGCCGAGGAGGCGGTGCGGCGCAGCGCCGAGGAGTGGGAGAGGACCTTCGCCAGCGTGCCGGAAATCGTGCTCGTGCTCGACGCCGACCATAACGTCGCGCGCGCCAATCGCGCGGCGGCCGAGTGCCTCGACCAAACTCCCGCCGAACTCGTCGGCCGAAAATGTTACCGGTTAATCCACGGGACCGACGGCCCGCCGGACTACTGCCCACGCGCGCGCGTCCTCGCC
>JAZGGY010000002.1:0-3169 GCA_036480675.1 bacterium
GAGACCCCCTCGGCATAGAAGCCGTAGTCGGCGGGCGCCGCGAGCGTCTTGGACGGCGCGTAGTCCGGGTATACGAGCGCGACCTTCACGCCGTAAAATTAACATAGACAGGGGGTTTTGGCAAAAAGAAAAGCCGCCCGGGGCGGCCGCAGGGGCCCGTAGGGGCGTAACGCGTTACGCCCCTACGCGACCCTACCTGAACAGCGCCTTCACGCGGCCGAGGGAAGCGGGGGCGACCGGTTGTTGGCCGGACCATCCGAACCAGAAAATATAGTTGGTGGCTTTGTCGACGACGAATATGTAACGCCACGGGGGCTCGCCTGTTGTTTCGGAAGCCCATACGCCAATCGGTTCCGATAGGTTAGCCGTCCCCCAGCCTGAGAAGTATAATTTGTGGGTCGCCGGGTCGCCGATAATATTATCTCCTAAGCCCCTTCCAAAATACCCGGTAAAGCGGCTACCCGGCCCAGCGAAAGTACTGATAATCGACCCCCGCGCATTTAATTGGATAGCGAGGTTCTCGTTCGGGATAGCGATCCAGCGCCAACTCCCGTTACCGATGTCTGCAGGGTGCTCTTTAGGGCAACGAAACGAAGATACTAACGAGCCGGTTGTAGCCAACGTGTAGATGTAACTATTGGCGTTATTGGTAACCCACATCCGGCCTCCTGCTACCGGTGCAAGGCCCCACGCGCCCCGGGGTATTGCGAGGTTAATATATCGCGCGGCGTTAAAAAGGTCGTAAATCCTGGGAGGCGAGCCGTCGCATAACACAGAAACCGTGTTTGTAAAAGGCGGTACATTACGCACTACTCCGCGCGCGTTTGGGGCCGGCGCCCTGTACGAGGCGATTACTTTCCAGCCGGTCGCTTGCACATCCCCCACGAAAAAAGCGGCCCCGGCGAGCGCCAGTAGGCCGCAATATGTAGCGAGTTTTTTCATAACCCCATCTCCTTCCTATAACATTATAGCACCCCCACGGCTATTTTGCTATATCAAAATAACCCCTATCACTAGCAACCCCACAAACGGCGCCACCCCCGCGCCCACCGTCCCCGGGTGGAAGTCCGGGCCGAAGCCGGAGGCGAACAGGCCCTGGCCCTCCACGCCCAGCGAGATGAAGTTCCCCGCGACCATGCCGCCCACGCACGCGACGATTATTAATATAAGGCCGAGCGCGAAGGTGCGGGGGCGCCGCGGCGCAACGTCGAGCACGTCCGGGTAGAGGAGGCCGAGCGCCCGCACGCGCTTGTCGAGCGCCTTCAGCAGCAGCGGCCCCAGTATCGCCGGATAGATAATGTCGTTGGCGACGATGACGTTGCCCAGCGCCGCGAAGGGCGCGATGCCCAGGAGGTCGCCGCCCCAGCCGATGAAGAGGCCGCAGGCCGCCGCCGCCAGGACCACCGTCGCCTCGACGAGCACCAGGCCCCGCCACGACGCGAGGTACTCCCTATCGGAGACGCGGATGAGCCGGTACGGGATGTACGCCAGCAGGAAGTTGCCGCCCAGGCCGAAGATGCTGCCCCACCCCAGCGTGCCGAAGAAGTCGCCCAGCAGGTTGCCCAGCGCCGCGCCGACGGCCCCCGCCGGCCCGAAGAGCAGCCCCGCGACGAGCGGTATGGCCGCGGCGGGCCGCATCTCCGTCAGGCCCGGGATGAGGACCAGCGGCTTGAAGGGGATGAGCAGCGCGGCGTAGAGGGCCGCGGTGGCCGAGGCCAGCACGATCATCCGCGTGTTCCCCCACATCTTAAAAAGCTCGCGCACGTCGCTACCTCGTCAGCTCGTAGATGCGGAGCAGGACGGGGGTATCCTTCAGATCGTTGAGCGGCTCGATCTCCACGAAATATTTCCCGGCGAAGGGAACGTCGTCGAAGATCACGGCCTTACCGTCGTCGCCCAGCTCCTCGAGCGCGTAGCGGACGTCCGCCGGCGGCGTCACTACCCGGGCGTACGCGTCGTACGGGTTTACGACGTTGGCCTCCAGGCAGTCACCCCCGCACGATATGACGTACGTCGTCCCCTGCGCGGGCTTTATGTCGTACTTGCCCTTCTCCCCCGCCTTTATCGTGATCTGCGCGGACTCGAGGAGGGTGAGTTTGGGCGGCGGCTCGGTGGATTCGGGCCTCCCGCCCGCCACCGCGCGCTCGAGCGCGGCCGTCGTCTCCGCACTGACGACACCCGTTACCGGCAGGCCCCAGTCCCGCTGGAACGCCTTGACCGCGGCCGCCGTCGCCGGCCCGAACGCGCTCTCCAGCTTGCCCGACTTGAGGAGGTAATCGTCGTAGCCCAGCTTCGAGAGGTCCGTCTGCAGCATCGTGACGTAGTCGGCGGCGAAGTCGCTGTCGCGCGTGCCGAACTCGAGCGTGTGGCCGCCGTAGCGGCCTGCGGCTGCGAAAGCCACCGCCCCCAAGAGGCCGAATACGGCAACGGCGATCTTTACATTTCGCACCATAGTTACTCCTCGCGGTTATGTTCCAGATCTTTCGCTAAATAGTTAACCCCTCTGAAGGACGATAATAACCGATACCCCGCCTTTTGAAAAGCCCCGATCCCGGCGTCGTTATCGGCGTACGTGCTCAGCGCGCACCTCGTGAAGCCCGCGGCGGCGAGGCGCCGGTGAAACTCGGCCATCATCACCTGACCGATTCCCCCCCGTTGCCGGCCGACGGCGACGCCGATTACGAGGAGATGGGCGTCCGGGCCGGGTGAGGTTTCAACCATCGGGGGGGGCGTTTCTTCCGCAGGCGCGCGGCGGCGCTTGAGCCTCCGCGTTAAAACGCGCCATACGAACATAAGGCCGGTTCCCAGGAGGCGCGGCCGACGGCACAAGATCGAAAGGGCGATCGGCGGCGCCGCGGGCAAGCAACTTCGCACGAGCGCGCGGTTATATCCAGCGTAGTCTTTGATCCCGCCGATCCACGCGACGATCTCCCCCCCCTCCTCCGCCACGACCGAGAGGCACGAGGGGTGGGAGGCGAGCGTGCGGTAGAGACGCTTTACGTACGCCGCACCCAACGCGGTCGAGTTGTACCCCTCGAAGACGTCGGCGTGCAACCGTACCAACGCGGGAACGTCGGCTTTTTCCATCGGCCTAATCCGAATCGCCATATTTTCTGCCATACCCGGCCGGTTTCACGGCGTCATTTCGGCAAACGGCTCCGGCCGAGTT
>JAZGGY010000003.1:0-2020 GCA_036480675.1 bacterium
CGCGCGTCCTGTCGCCCCGGCTCGTTTTGGAGTACGCCGCCCTCAAGGCGGCCCGGATCCGCTACCTGTTGCCGATAGAGGATTTGTTGAAGGCGTCCGGGGGCGAGGAAGAGACGGCCGCGGCCGAGCCCCCCGAAGGGGTTCCGGCGCCCGGGCCGGCGCCCGCCGCGCCGGCGGAAGTATCGAAGAGCCTTACCGAGACGTGGCAGCGCGTCTTGAGCGCGCTGGGCGAAAGCGACAAGCCGCTGCGCGCGTTGGTGGCGCCGGCGCGTTTAATTTCGTTTACGGGAGACGAGTTTCGGTTGGGTTTCCCCGAGAAGTACCGCGTCAGCGCGGAGAAGGTGGGGGAGGAGGAGCGGCGCGCTTCGCTGGCCGAAGCCGTAGGCGCCGTTTTGGGCCGGCCGGTAACGATACGGGTGGAGCTCGAGGCGGGCGCGCCCGCGTCGGACGCGTCGGACGGAACGCTATTCCGGGATATGCCGCTGGTGACGGAGATACGCGACCGGTACGGCGGCGAGATCGTAGAAGAGAAAGAGGTCACTGCCTCCGAGGAAGAGAGTTAGCGCGGCCGCTGCCTCGGGGCGGAGGTGAAGATGCTGGGAAACATAGGGAATCTGGCGCAACTGTTGAAGCAGGCCAAGGACGTCCAGCAGAAGTTGGGCGAAGTTCAGCGGAAGCTTTCGGCGATGACGGTGGAGGCGAGCGCCGGCGGCGGCATGGTCACCGTCGTCGCCAACGGCCAACAGGAGATACTGTCGGTGAAGATAGACCCGGCGGCGGTGAACGCCGCCGAAGTGGAACTCCTGGAAGAGCTGGTCCTGGCCGCGGTCAACGCCGCCCGCAAAAAAGCGGAGGCGCTCGCCCGCGAAGAGATGTCCGGCGTCGCGCAACAGCTGGGCCTTCCGGAAGGCTTCAAGCTCCCCGGCGCGTCGCCCTAGGGCGGGCGCGGTAGCCTGCGCTTCAAGGGCCCCGTCGGGGCCTTTTTTATTTGACCTGCGCGGCGAGCCAATCTACCAACGCGTTTTCGAAAGACGGCTCGGCGTTGAAGATCCTGGTCCCGTGGCCCGCGTCCGTAAACAGCTTGAACGCGGCGTCGGGGGCGATCTCGTGGAGCTTCCCCACCGAGTCCGCCGAGTACTTGTCCTCGTCGCTGGCGACGAGGTACGCCGACCGGCCGCCGTACTGGGCCATCGCCGCGGCGGTTTCCACGCCGTGGTAGTCGAGGCCCGGCGAGAGCAGGACCACCGCGCGCACGTCCGCGTCGTCCGCGCCGTAGTTTAAGGCGAAGTTGGCGCCGATGGAGGCGCCGACGATTGCCAGTTTCGACGTGTCGGCCCCCTTCCCGGCGAGGAAGTCTTTGGCCGCGGCCACGTCGAGCAGCGACGACTTATATTCCTCGTCGTCGAATTCGGCGTAGCGCCCGGTCTCGCCGTCTTTTTTCGTACTGTCGCCGTGGCCTCGCGAATCGAGCGCCAGTACGTTGAAGCCGGCCGCCGCCAACTTGGCGCCGAAGCCGTCGTACGAGTGGCGGTCGGCTATCAACATGTGCAACAATATGGCCGCGGCTTTCCCCGCGCCCGCGTCCCAGTACGACGCGTATATTTTCCACCCGTCGGAAGTGGCGAACGATACCGTCGTCGGCGCGACGGCGCCTTCCCCCGCCGCCGGGGCCGCGGCCTCGGCCGCCGGCGCCCGCTCCTTCGCCTGACACGCGGCGAAGAACGCCGCGGTGGACAATATTACGGCGAACGTCGTTATGGTCCTCATTCCGTTCCTCCTGCGTTGTGGCCTTCGTACCGGCCCCCGCTTTCACGATTTATTGGCGTATTCTCCACGCGTGTGGTATTATATTTTAAAGAAAGGGATGTCGCAAGGGGAGCGACGAAAATGAAGAGAACGGCACTTATTTTAACGGCGGCGTTCGTCGCAACGGCGGGCGTCTGGGCCGCCGATTTCTCGGCCGATACCGTTAAGTCCGGCAACTACGTGCACGTCCCGGCGGGCGAAGTCCTCACGGGCG
>JAZGGY010000004.1:0-14182 GCA_036480675.1 bacterium
GTGGTCGGGCCGACGCTGTTCTCTATCGTCCGAAACGAAGCCGACAATACTCGCGCCTTAGCCGCCGCCGCGGCGGCGGACGACGAAAAACCCGCTTTCGCGACGCTCGGGCCGGCGTACGAGTACGGCCCCGAGTGGGCGCGCCTGGCGGGGCCGCTCGAGGTGACGTTATCGTACGAGGGTTTGGAGGTCTCGCGCGAGGACTACCTCTCCGTTTACCGCTGGACCGGCTCGAGCTGGGAAGACCTGGGCGGGACGATAGACAAGCGCAACCGCCGCGTAGTAGCGGTGGCGGACCGGCTCGGCGAGTTCGTGTTGGGATACGGCGAGAAGAAGAACACGACGCCGCCCTCGGGCAAGCCGATGTCGTTCGGCCTGTTCCAGAACTACCCGAACCCGGCGCGCGACGGCACGGTTATCAAGTTCGCGCTGCCGGCTCGGGCTGAGGTGGAGCTGGTGGTGTACGATCTGAGCGGCCGCCGCGTGGCGACGGTGGCGCGCGACGTGCGGGACGCGGGCGTATACGAGGAGCGGTACGGCCTGACGGACGACGGCGGCAAGCCACTGCCGGCTGGCGTGTACCTGTACCGCCTGAGTGCCGGTTCCGACGCAGCCACCAAGAAAATGGTAGTGGTTCGCTGAAACGTAAATAATTTTACCGAGAACCCGCCGCGGAGGCGGGCTTTTTCGTATTTTAAAGCCGGCCCTTTTGCAAAGGCATAAAAAATGTGGTAGATATTGATACGTGCCCCGTTTTGTGGTAATTTATTATATAAGGAAAGTGTATAAATACAGCACTCGGAAGTACCTGTTAATTTTAACCCTCCTGGTCGGCGCGGCCGGCGCCGAGGACGGCGAGCTACGCCTATTCGTCTTCCCTAACCCGTTCGTGGCCGGCTACGTCGACGCGCAGCTCGCGTATGACCTACCGGCCGACGCCGTCGTCTCGATCAACGTTTACGACCTGGACGGCAATCACGTGCGGACGCTGGCGGAACGCGTAGACCGCTCGAGGGGGGGCTATCGAGGCCAAGACCGGTGGGACGGCCGCGACGACGGCGGCGAACTCGTGCGGGCCGGACCGTATCTGGTAGTCCTCGACGTGCGCATGGGCGGCGAACCCTACCGGGACACTTTCATCGCGATCGTAAACAGATAGAATATGAACGGACGCTCGCACGCCGCGAGAGATGTGGCCGAACCGAACACCTTGCTGGAAAACGTTGATGGCCTTATGCTGCCTCATAACCGCCGGTAACGCCCGGGCGGAGCGAGCGACCTTCGCTAACGCCCGGGCCGCGGCGTTGGGCCCCAGCCCGGCGCTGGACTTGGGGTTCTATGCGCTCGAGACGAACCCCGCCGTCCTGGCCGAACTCCCGTGGCTGCAGTTCGCCTTCAACCACAAGATCTTCCCGGCGCCCCACGCGGCGTCGGAAGCCGTAGGCGGCGCGGTCCCGCTGGGCGCCTACGGGACCGTCGCCGGCGGCTTCGGGACCGTGCGTACCGGCGGCGTGGAACTGTACTCTCCCCAGGGCCGGTACCTGGGGAGATACGTCTATCACGACGACCGCCTGGCGTGCGGCTACGGCGTCGCGGCGACGCCGTGGCTGGCGCTGGGCGGGGCCTTCAACTACGAACGTCATCTCACGGAGCCCGGCGTCGCGTACCAGAGCTTCGGCGCCGACGCCGGTATTTATTTCCGGCCGCTGGCCGCGAACCCTCCCGTAGAGTACGCCGCCGGTACCGTCGCCTTGGGCCTCGCGGCCCAAAACCTGGTCGCCTCGCAGCGGGACATTTTTACCGGAAAATCCCGCGAGCCTTTGGCCGTAAGTGCCGGCGCGTCGTGGGCGCGCGACGTGGGCCGCCACCGCCTGGCGCTGACGTTCTCGGTGCCCTTTTCGGAACCGTCGCGGGTCGCGATAGGCTGCGAGTTCGTCGTGGCCTCGATGCTGGCGGCGCGCGCGGGCGCGACCGGCACCCAGCCCGCGGCGGGCCTCGCCGTCAACACCGACCTCCTCTCCTTCGATTACACTTTTGCCGCCCGCGACTTCGGTTCCTCGCACTACTTCTCGGTCACGGTCAACCCGGGTCGCGACATCCGCGGCCGCGGCGAACGCCGCCGCCAAACCGAAGAATGGCTAGCGGAAGGGCGTAGCTTTTTCGAAACCGGTAACTACGAGCTGGCCGCGAGCCGGTTCGCCGACGTTCTGAAATGGGACCCCCACAACGTCGCCGCGCGCCAGTACTGGGCCCGGGCGAAGTATCACCAATATTTGGACGAGGGCGCCGAAGCCGTCGAAAACAACGATTGGGCCCGGGCACGGCAGGCGTACCACAACGCGCTGGCGATAGTCCCGCAAGATTTCCTCGCCGTAGAATCGCTGGAGAGGGTCGACGAGCTGGAAGAGGACGAGGCGGCTCGCGAGGCCGAGGAAGGCCGCATCGCCGAACTCCTCGCCCGGGCCCAAGGCTACCGACGGCGCGGCGCCTACCGGGCCGCGCTGGGCATTTACCGCGAGATCCTGGCGGCGCACCCCGGCCACGCCCGCGGCCGCGAGCTTATGGCCGAAACGCGGCGGCTCCTCGCCGCCTCCGCCAAACCGCTCGAGGAACCGCCGCCCGCGGCGCCCGAGATACCGGAGGAAGTAATCGAAAGGTACCGCGAGGCGAGCGCCCTGCTCAATCGGGGCGGCGTGGCGGAAGCCGTCCGAGAGCTCGACGACATCGTACGGCAATACCCGGAATACGCCACCGCCCGGGCCAAACTCGTCGAAGCGCATCTCTTCCAGGGCTTGGACTTTTACTCCAAGGGTTCGCTGTCGGCGGCGATCAGGGCATGGCGGCGAGCCCTGGCGCTCGAGCCGGACAACGAAAAATTGCAGCGCTACATAAAGAAGGCCGAGACCGAAATCGGCCGTATAAGGTAAGGCACTCCGCGAACAGCACGGCGGACGTCGACGGATTGTCGTAAAGGTGGTTTGACTTAGCCGATGCGAAGGTTAATAAACATACTATCCTCGTTGCGGACCAAAGCCGCGGTCGTAGCCGTCGCGTTCGTCCTGGCCCTCGTAACCGCCACGGGCGTCATCGTCATCCGCCACGAGAAGGTAGCCCTCACGCGCGAGGTCGAGCTGAGAGTCTTGGCCCAGGCGCGCAGCATCGCGGCCTCCTCCGAACGGACCATGCTCGAGCCCGACCCGGAGCTGACTTTTCAAAAGCTGCTCCGTGAAATGATGTCGCGGGACCCGGACATCGAAAGCATCGTGGTGGTCGACCGCAACGGCGCCATACTCGCCCATCCGGAAGTGACCAAGATAGGAAGCCGCTACGACCCGCCTCGGGGCCTGGACCCGGTACCCGACATTCCGTACCTCGACGCCGAGGAGATGGTGGCCGAGGGCGAGGACGTCTTCGTCGTGAACGCGCCCATCAAGCGAACGTACGAGGGTCAGGTCTCGAACATAGGCCGGGTCTTCATACGCTCGTCGAAAGGAAAAATCGAAAAGGCCATCCGCTCGGCGCGGCTGCAGATCATAGTCATCGCCGTCATCGTAAGCCTGCTGGGTAGCGTCGCGGCCGTCATTCTCTCGGGGTTCATTACCACACCCATCAAGAGGCTCGCCGAAGGAGCGAGGCGCATCGGCGAGGGGGACCTCAACGTCCGCGTGAAGGTATCGGGCCGCGACGAGATAGGCCAGCTGGCGACGACGCTCAACGAGATGACCACCCGCCTGGCCAAAGCCCGCGAGGAGCTGGTGGAAAAGGAGCGGATGTCGAAGGAGCTTGAGATCGCGCGCGCCATCCAGCAGAGCCTGCTGCCCACGGCCTTCCCCGAGGTGGAAGCCATCGAGGTGGCCGCGGTATGCGAGAGCGCGACCGAAGTGGGAGGCGACTACTTCGACCTGCTGGCCATCGACAACAGGAGGGTGGGCGTCGTCATCGCGGACGTCTCGGGCAAAGGTGTCCCCGGCCTGATCGTTATGGGCGTTGCCCGCAGCGTCATCCGCGCCCAGGCGCGGCAGCACCTCTCGCCGCGCGAAGTCCTCATCCGCGCCAACGATATCATCGCTCCCGACATTCACAAGGGCATGTTCGTAACGGTATTATACGGCGTGCTGGACGTCGAGCGCCGCACCTTCAGCTTCGCCAACGCGGGCCACAACCCGCTGGTCATCGTCAAGAAGTTCGGGCCCGTCCCGTACGAACTAATTAAAACCCAGGGAAGGCCGGTGGGTTTCATGGCGGGGGCGTTTTTCGACGACCGCCTGGAGGAGACGACGCTCCCGCTCGACGAAGGCGACACGATCTTCACCTACACCGACGGCATCATGGACTCGTTGAACAAAAACGACCAAGAGTTCGGAATGGACCGCCTACTCGAGACGTTGGCCGATAAACGGGCCGTGCCGGTGCAGGAGATCATCGATACCATATTGCAACGGATTGCGAAGTTCGTGGGCGACCGCCCGCAACAAGACGACATGACCATGTTGGCCATTACGCTCAAACCCCCCGGCGCGTCGGCAGAGGAGCCGGCGGCCGCGGCGGCCGCGGCCTCGCCCGAAAGCGACGAAACCGCGGCCTGACGCGCTCCAACTAACAGGGGCGAAAGGGAATACCAGTTCCGTATTAAAAGCGCCGTTCCGCAACTCGAGAAGGTGCGGAAGTGGGCCTCGTATATCGCGCGGGCGCTGGGCTTCGGCGAGCGCGCCGTCTTCGAAATCGAGCTGTCGATATACGAGGCGTGCGCCAACGTCATCGAACACGCCTACGCCAACAACCCTAACAACTACATCGACGTTAAGCTGACGGTGGAGCTCGACAAACTCGTCGTCACCATTCGGGACGAGGGCGGCGCGTTCGAGCCCTCGTCGCTGAAAGACAAAGATATCGCGAAAATAATCGAGACCGAACAAGACGGCGGTCTCGGCATGCATATCATAGAAGCTTGCATGGACGAGATCCTCTATCGACGCCACGGACGGGAAAACATACTCGAGCTTATTAAATACCTGCCCCGCGCGCCGACCTCCACGTAGAGGACCACATGGTCAAAGAACTCTCCATTAAAAGTAGTAGCAAAACGCCCGACGGCATTCGCGTATTCAGGGTCTCGGGCACTTTAGGCGTGGAGGGTTCGGCGGGTATACAGGGCCTACTGGACGCTTGCCTCAAACAAAAAGCCTACCGCATCGTACTCGACCTCCAAGGAGTGGACTTCATCTCCAGCGCCGGGATGGGAGCTTTCCTGTCCGCCGTCGGCGAAATGCGCAAAAACGGCGGCGACATCATCTTCGTCAAGATGCAGAATAAAATATTGACCGTCTTCAAAACGCTCGACGTCCTCGACTACTTCATCGTCGCCGACGACGTCGACCAGGCGGTGGAAAGGTTCCGGGCCGGGAAGCTCCCCAAGCCCCCCAGCTTAGAAGAGCTCACCGCCGGCGCGGCCGAGGCGTTCGCGGCGGCGCCCCGCGTCACCCAAGCGCTGTTCTCGCTGCTGGCGGCCTACTCCGACATCCTGAGGGGCGACCGCGAAATCAACCGCAAATTATCGCAAATAGTCGACGTGACCGGCAACTACCTGGCGCTGAACCAATGCGCGTTCGTGCCGCTGGCGGATGACGCCGGCCTCGCCGCCGCCGCGGCTCGGGACAACTACCCCGCCGTCGACGACGCCGTAAAATCGGCCCTGGGGGACAACCTGCCCGCCCAGGGAATAGTCGGCGCCGAAGAGCTCGCCTCGTACAGCAGGATGCTGGGCAAGTGGGCCGCCAAAAACCGCACCCAATTCGTGCTGCCCTTCAGCGCCGCCGACGAAGTCGTCGCCGTTCTGGTGGTAGGTGAAAAGAAAAACGGCGGCCCCGTCACCACCGAAGAGCGACGTCTCCTCCGGTACCTGGGGACGTCCCTCAACCTGGCCCTGGACAAACACCTGGCGGCGAGTCGCGCTCCCGGCCCCTCACCGGGGGCGAAACGGGAAATAGGTCGCAAGGCCATGGAGATGGAGACGCTCTTCTCCATCTCCCAAAGTTTGGCCGAAGCCCTCGAGACCGAGAAGATGCTGGCCACCCTCCTCATGATGGCGACCGGGCAATTCAGCACCGACCGGGCGGTGGTCCTGCTAAACGCCGCCGACGGCGGCCTGGAGGTCGGCGCCGCCCGCGGCCTCGACGCCGAAGCGCTCCACGAACTGACCCTCCCGCCCCTGGGATTGGCCGACGTCGTCGACGGCCACGCCGGCCCCACCCTCGTGAGCGCGCTCGAGGAGGAGCTCGAGGAGCGCGACCGGCGTCAGCTCGAGCCCTTCTTGGAACAAGGCATCGCCGCCCTCGCGCCCATCCGCTTTAAAAACCGTTTGATCGGTATCGTGGGGTTGGGGGCCAAGATAACGGGGCGCGAATTCGACGCCGACGAGCTCCGCCTGTTGGCGGCGCTGGTGAACCTCGCCGCCGTCAGCATCGAGACCGCTCGCCTCCTCGAGAAGACGAAGAAAAACTACAGCGGCCTGGTGCGCGCCCTCGTCTCCGCCATCGAAGCCAAAGATAAATACACCCGCGGCCACACCGAACGCGTAACCCTCTACGCCTCCGCCCTCGCCGATGAGATCGGCCTTCGGGAAGACCAACGGCAGGACCTATTGTTCGGCGCGGTGCTCCACGACGTGGGGTACCTCGGCGTCCCGGAGGAAGTTCTGCGTATGCCCGACGGCATCACCGAGAAGCAGCTGGCCGAGCTCCGACGCCACCCGCTGATAGGGGCCGACATCCTCCGCGGCATCCCGCTGCTCCGCAACGCCCTCGACGGCGTCCGCTACCACCACGAGAACTACGACGGCTCCGGCTACCCCGACGGCCTCGCCGGCGAGGATATTCCGCTCATCGCGCGCGTCATCGCCGTAGCGGACTCCTTCGACGCCATGACCTCCGACCGCCGCTACCGCGAAGGCAAATCGAAAGAGGACGCCGCCCAAGAGATACACGCCGCTCGCGGGGCCCAATTCGACCCCGCCGTCGCCGACGCGTTCGTGCGGCTGATCGAGAGCGGCCGCCTGGACATCATCACAACCAAACGCCGCAAGCAAGAGGTTTAGTCATGCCGAAGAAACTCGCGGTCGTAATCTCGATTATAGCCCTCCTGGTACTGGCCACCTTCTCCTTTCCGGGACGGCCCGTAGCCGACGAGGACAAGGACAAGATCGAGCGCCACCTGGAGCGCGGCAACGAGTTCGCCGAGGAAGGGGACTACGACGGCGCGATGACCGAATACGAAAAAGTGTTGAAAATCGACGACGGCAACGCGCTGGCCCACAACAACCTGGGCATAGTCTACAAGCGCAAGGGTTTATACATCTCCGCGGTCGAGGAGTTCCAGGCCGCGCTCGACGGCCTCCCCAACTACTTCAAGGCCTACAACAACCTGGCCAACGTCTACTTCGAGCGGGAATACTATGACGACGCCGTCAAATACTACAACAAGTGCCTGGCCATAAAACCCAACTTCGCCGACGCCCACTGGAATTTGGCGCTGGCGTACGAGAAGAAGGGCGAGAAGACGCGGGCCATAAGGCATTTCCGGAAGTTCATGGAGCTGTCGGACTCCCCGGCGTACGTCGGGCTGGCGCAACAACACGTCGACGACCTCTCGGCCAAGCCGGAGGAAACTGCGCCCGAAGCCGAGGTAACAACGTACGGAGAAGACGCCGTCAATGCGATCGAATAGGTCCCGCCGGCGCCGGCCGGCTCCCTTCCCCCGGGTAAATATCGTATTCGTCGCCGCCTCGCTCTGCGGGGCCGCGTTGTACGCGCCGGCCTGGGGCCAGGCGGACGAGCCCATCGACGCCTACGCCACCGCGGCCGAACGGGCTCCCGCCGTCGGCGACGCATCCCTGCTCACGTTGGACAGCTTCGCCCGCGGCTCGGAATATATCCCGTTCCCCGCCGCCGACGTGGTCTTCGACGCCTGGGCCCGGGCGGGCGACAAATCGCTGTGGCTGCCGCTCGAACCCGAAGAACCGGGCGGCACGTTCGACGCGCTATCGGTGTCCGGCGACGAGCTCGAGCGCTACGGCCGCGCGAGCCTGTTCGCCGGCGGCCACGGCCCGGGCGAAAAGCGCTGCGTCATTTTAATGTACCACCGCTTCCGGCTATCCCCGGCCAACAAGTACGAGGTATCCCACGCCGACTTCCGGACGCAGCTCGAGTACATCGCGCGCAGCGGGTACGAGGTCATACCTATAGGCCAGCTCGTCGAGGCGCTCCAAACGCAAGAACCGGACCTGCTGCCGCCCCGCTCGGTGGTGATAACGGTGGACGACGGCTACCGCTCGGTCTACGACTTCGCCTGGCCCGTGCTCGCCGAATACGGCTTCCCCTTCGCCGTCTATATTTATACCAACTACGTCGGGGCCGGCGGCAAATCCATGACGTGGTACGAGCTGAGCGAACTGGCCGCGGACGACCTCGTGACCGTCGGCGCCCACTCCATCAGCCACGGCAACCTCGCCAGCGCCAAGAAAACGGGCGCCGCATACCCCTATTGGCTCGAGCGCGAAGTAACGTATCCCAAATACCGGCTGGAGGCCGCGACCGGCAGGCCGGTGCGAACCTTCGCCTGGCCGTACGGCTCTTTCAACTCCTACGGCGTCAGCGCCGCCATCCACGCCGGCTACGAGGGCCTATTGACCGTCCTCCCGGGCGCGAACTCGTTAGAGACGTCGCCTTATTACCTGCGCCGCTACGGCATCTACTGGCACACGTCCCTCTGGCTCTTCGCCCGCATATTGGAGGGGCGGCCCGTCACCGACGACATGTGGGATTACGAGCTCGCCGGCTCATATACGGAAGACGAGTTCCCCATCCCGTAGCGAACGCCTCCCGCGCCGCGAAATATAAAGGGGAGCCGTCGCGGCTCCCCGTTTTATTTATAGGGCCAGCGCCCAAGCGTTTATAAATCGTCGTACGCCGCGGCCAGCGCCCGCGACGCCGCCTCGGCGGAATAGTTTTCGGCGACGTAGCGCGAGCCGTCGACGTTCGGCGGACAGGACGACGCCAGCCGGCCTACGGCGGCGACGAACTCCTCCGGCGCCGTCGCGCCGACGCAAAAGGGGAACTCGCGGCTCCACACCACTTGCCGGCCGCGCAGCAGCGCTTCGAGCACCATTTGCGAAAGGCCGTCGTGCGCGGTGGGGCGAACGAGCGCCGAAACCTCCCGATATAGGCGGCCCATCGCGTCGCCGTCCACCAGGCCGGTGAAGCGGACGTTGGGGGGCGCGTTCCCCTCCGCGCCGCCGCCCACCGCTATTACCTCCACGTCGGGAAACCGCTCGGCGACCAGTTTGACGACGGCCCATCCGTAGAAACGGCGCCGCCGGTCCGGTACGTACGCCATCACCTTGAAAAGTCCGGGCAAGGGCTCGAGCGCGCCGGTCATCTTCTCCGAGATAGTCGGCACCAGGTGAGCGTCGACGCCGGCCGCGGCCATATCGTCCACCAGCCACGGCGCGTCGGCTATGTGGAGGTCGACGCCGCGCCGCACCGCGCCGAACAGCGCCCGCAGCGCCGGCCTGCGGCGGCATTCGTACCAATCGGAACCTATCCAGTGGAAGACGACCTTCTTGCCGGCGGCCTTCAGCGCCGGAACCCACTTAAAATAGTATACCGGGTACACGGCGTGAAAGACGTCGTACGGGCGGACGGCGCGCAGAAGGCCGAAACCCCGCACGCCCGTCAGCGCCCGCGCGCCGGCGTACCCGGCCTGGCGCAGCCGGAGCGCCGTGAGCGCCGGCAGCTCCTCCATTCCCATCAGGGCGATCGGAAGCTCAGCCCGGTTCGTCATCGTTCCGGCCTGGGTATGAGCGCTTCCCCGGGGGCCGCCTCGAGCCTTCGGCCCCCGTGCGTCCGGAGAACGTCCCACAATCCCAACAGCGTGCCCAGGAAAAGGCGCGGCTTGAGGCGCAGCGCCGCGGCCGCCGCCGCCCCCCACACGCTGTAGTAGTAGCATGCTACGTTCCAGATGTTCTGCGGGAGGTGGCGACGGTGGAGCAGCCGCTGCTCGAGGACGCGACGCCGCACATTGCCCATCGGCGCCGGGCGGGCCCCCTCGGCCAGCCGGTGCTCGAGGCTGGCCGTCGGCACCTGGACCAGCCGCCACGTCCGCGCCGCCGTCAGCGAAATGTCGTCGTCGTCGAAATAATTTATCCGCTCGTCGAAACGCGCTACCGCCTCGCGTCGGAAGGCCATGTCGCAGCCGGTCAGGATTTTAACGTCGGCCGATTCCTCCGGCTGGAAGAGGAAGGTCGGAAGGCCGGACCGTTGAAGAAAACAACGGCGCGCGTACCGCACTTGCCTAAAAAGCCACTGCAGCGCCCGGACGAACCGGCTCGGCAGGACCTGGTTCGCTATCACGCCGCAGGCACCGCCCACCGCGGCGTCGTCGAAGGCGGCGAGGACCTCGGCCAGGAACGCCGGCTCGAGCGTCACGTCGTCGTCCAGGAAGAGGATAATATCGCCGGTGGCGGCGTCGAGGCCGGCGTTCCGCTGCGCCGGAAGCCCGGGCGGCATACGTATATAAACGAACTCGACGCGGCTGAAGGCCGAGGGCATTTGCGAGACGACGTACTCCGTGCGCTCGTCGGCGCTGGCGTCGACGACGACGAATTCGTCGGGGGTCGCGGTGCCGGCCATGGCCGACGCCACCGTAAGCGCGAGCTCGGCCGGCCGCGACATCGTGACGACGATCGCGGAAACGCGCGCGCCACCGCTCATCCGCGCACCGCCTCCGCCATCTTACGCACGTCGTCCTCGTCTACGCCGGCGTGCAGCGGGAGGTTCACGACCGCGGCCGCGGCGCGCCAGGCCCCGCGCAGATATCGGCCGGTAGTTCGCGAAAGTTTATAGTACGGGAACATCCCCGAGAGCGGCCGCGGATATATAAACGGCCCGGCCTCGTATCCGGCGTTCGTCAACCTTTTAATAACTTCCGGCCGGCGGGCCCAATCCCGCACGAACAACGGGTAACGCATGGGCCACGGCTCGTCGCCCGCGGCGCCCCAATTCGGGCTCCGGAAGGACGTGCTCCCGGCAAAGGCGTCGTCGAACAGCGCGGCGAGCTTCCGCCGCCGTTCACCGTCGCCGCGAGTCGCCGCCAGGTGACGTTTGCCCAGCGCGGCCAGCAACGGCTCGAGCTGCTTCACCGCTCCCAACGGCGGGACCGCGGAGCTGGGGAAGAACCACCGAACCAACCTTCGGGACAAAGGCGGCTTGCGGGTCGGCATTAACCTACCCTTGGCGGCGGCGGCGTGGCGCGCCGCGACTGTTGCGCCCCTGGCGACGAGGTTGGCGAGGTCGTACGCGTCCCCCTCGGCGGCGGCGTACAGGTACCCCAGGTCCACCGAGACGAACGGCTCGTAACTTTCAGCGTCGAAGAGGTAGTCCGAGACAACGAGCCCTTTCAATATCGTCTCGGCCTCCGCGCTCGTCTGGGCCGTCAGCGAATCCACCAGCTTTTCTATCTCCGGCGCCAGCGCGGCGTCGTTGACCACCAGAACGCCGCCGCGGCCGGTGGTGTAGGGTTTATCGAAGTTGGTGGAGAGTACTGCCAGCGGCGCCGTCGAGCCGGCGGGGCGGCCGCCCCGACTCGAGCCGAAGGCCTGCGCGACGTCCTCCACCCACGGGCTGCCGCGCTCGGCGAGTAGCTCTCGTACTTCGTCCTGGGGCGGGACCGCGCCGAAGAGCGGCGCTACCACCGCGGCGCGGGTCCGGCCGCGGGCGAGGACCCGCCGGAGGCTGCGGGGCTCCAGGCCGAAGTGGCGCGGCGATATGTCGACCAGGTGCGGGATAGCGCCCAGGGAAAGCACGGCGTCGGCCACGGCGGGACAGGTGAAGGCCGGGATGGCGACGTCGTCGCCCCGGCCTATGCCCAACGCCCGCAACGCCAGCGCTATGGCGCCCCGGCCGGAGGAGAGGGGGTAAACCGCCGCGGCGCCGAAGTACGACCGCAATTCCTCCTCGTACGCCACGGCCTCCCGCGCCAGGTCGACGCCGGCCGCGGCCAGAAGCTCGGCCAACGCGGCGTAATCGACGAACGGCTTAAGTCTCGGTACGAACAGGACGCTACTTCTCCCGGGTGAAAGCTACCGCTGCGGCGCGCACCCCGGCCGGGACGGCGAAGGCTCGCGGCGATAGCGCGCGCACGTCGCCCCGCGCCAACTTCCAACCTTCCGGGACGTCGAAGACGACGTCGCCGGGGACGCCGGCCGGTAGTACGATCTCGCACGAGCCGTCCGCGGCGGGCGTCTTTACCTTGAGGGCGGCGTTTAGCCGGTAACGGGCCGCTATCTCGCGGTGAGTTAAGGCACGGCCCCCGGCCTCTACTATATGCGAAACTACGTCCCGGAATACCGCGCCCCATTCCGGGAAGGTGCCGCCCGGGAAGGCGCGGTAGTGCCAGATAAGGGAGCACAGGCCGCCGCACGCCGCGGCCTCGTCAACGACCGCCAACGCCGCCGCCAGCGCCTGCCGGGGACCGAGCCGCTTGTATTGAAACAGCGCGCCGTCCATCACGGCCGGCGGTATCTCGACGAAGTCGTAGGGCCTATCTACGTCGCCGTCGAAAGGCCGGTACGGCAACGCGGCGCCGGCCCGCCAGCCCGCCTCGCTCGCGAACCCGAACGTGGCGTCGTACTCGAAACCGGCCGCCGCTACGGCGGGCCACCCCTGCTCGGGGCCCAGCTTTAAATAATGACCGCGTACGCCGGCCACCTCCCGCCTTACCGCGTCGGCGAGGAGCTTCCTCTCCCTGGCCATAGCCGCGCCCTCGGCGCAGGCGTAATAACCGCTGTGAAGGCCGACCTCGCGGCCGGTCCCTTTAATCTCGCCTATAAGTTCGGCGGCTTCGCCGAGGTCGTACGCGAAGTCCATCGGGCCGCGCCGTACGGCCCCGACGAAGAACGTCGACGCGCCTCCCGCCGGCTCTTCCGCCTCCCAGATGGCCGGCAGCGGCTCGAGCGTAACGGGCCCGCGAACGAAATCCCGCAGCTTATGGCGGGCCCGGGCGCCCCCCATACCGGGGCGCAGCCACGACCTCAGCACGTCCCGGCGCGCCGGCGCCCGCAGCCGGTCGACATCGTGACTCAGCGCCGCGGCGAACGGCGCGCCGTCGGGCCAATACCGGAAGCGGAGCAACGGCGTTCCCGCCGCCTCGCAGGCGGCCTCGGCCGCCCGGGCGAGCAAGCGCGCGTAGCGGTTTACCACCGCCACGCCCACCGCCTCGCGGCGCCAGGGGGGCGCCCCGCGCAGGTCCGGCCGGCCGCACCGGTCCCGCGGCCAACCGACCTCGCCGCGGCCGTCGAGGTAGTAGTCCGCCGCGGCCACGACGTCGAACGCTACGTGGACCTCCTCCCCCTTCCGCACTACCAGCGGCTCGCCGCCCACGGCCCGGGCGACGACTTCCCCCTTCGGCGCCGGCGCCCGGTACAATATCGGCACCTCCACGTCGCCGTCGCGCCAAACGTCGGGCGGCGTCTCGCGCGCGACGTGCTCCGCTTCGCACGGGACAACGACCTTGGGGCCGGGAGGGAACTCGCCCCGGCCGTGCGCCAGCGTCACCGCCGGCGGGCCTTCGGCGCGCGGCAAGCCCGCCATAACAGCGAGCTCCGCCAGCACGTGGCGCGCCCGCGCCGAGCCCAACCCGCACTCGCCGACGTGGAAGCCTATCAACGCCGGAACCTCCGCCGGGCGGCGGCCAACAACCGAACCAGCGGCGAGCGGTACGCCGCGAGCTGGTAATACGGCGTGAGCAGGCCGCCGAAAGATTCCTTGAAGCGCGCGATGGCCTCGACGTTAACGCCCACCATATCCAGCGGCAAATCTCTGTCCCATACCGCCCGGACCTCGCGCCACAGCAAGTACGCGCCCAGCGGGCCGCGCCCCTCTTCGTGCGAGGCGGCCAGCAGGTCGTACGCCGCCCGCCGGCCCCACAAGACGAGGCGCCCGGCTACCGGCTCCCCTTTTTCGTTCTTCAAATAAAAAATGGCCCCGGCCGAGCCGCAGAATTCGCTCGCCAGCGCGCGCAAGAAAGACGGGGCTACCGGCGGCGCCATCCGACGGCGGCCGAAGGTCTCGGCGTACATCGCGACGAAGGGCTCCGCGTCCGCGCTCTCCTCGACGGCCAGCCCCTCGCC
>JAZGGY010000005.1:0-3950 GCA_036480675.1 bacterium
TATTGGACCTCCTGCCGCACGAGGAAATCGCCCCGGGCGACGTGGCCGCGGTGGCGTCGCGAGCCGAACCGTCGGATAAGGTAGTCTATAAAGTAGTTTTTAAACAGGAACATATGGCCGAGGCCAAAGCGCCCGGCGCCGCGTTCGACCTCCAGGATTATTACGACCAACCCGAAAAGTACGTACCGGTTCTGGCGGCGTACTTGCCGCACCTCACCGTCCTCGTCAACTGCATCTATTGGGATTCTTGTTATCCCCATTTCGTCTCGAAGGTTGACCTGGCGTCGCTCTACGGCGGCGACGTACCGCCGCGATTGCGCGTCATCGGCGACATAAGCTGCGACGTGGAGGGGGGCGTGGAGGCGACCGTCAAGCAGGTCGACTCCGCGTCGCCGGTTTACGTCTACGACGTCGAGCGGGGCGAGGCCGTGGACGGCGTCGCCGGGGACGGCCCGGTGATACTTGCGGTACACAACTTGCCGGCGGAAATGCCGACTGATTCCTCGGAATATTTCAGCGAACAGCTCGAGCCGTTCGTGGCGCCCATCGCGCGGGCGGATTGGCGGAACCTCTTCGACGCCGTCGAGCTGCCGCCGCCGATAAAGGCCGCGACCATCCTCTGCCGCGGCGAGTTTACGCCGGCGTATAAGTACCTCGAGGAATATATAAGGTAAAGTTAGGGAAATGCCGAAAGACGTGTTAATGCCGGGCGCGGGTATGGTGGCGAAGCCGCTGGTCGACTTCGGCATCGCGTGCGTCGAGCGGAGACGGCCGCTCGAGTAGTCTAAGGTTCCTCTATTCAACGCAGGTTGCGGGCGAGTTTTACGCGTCGCATGAAAAAGCCGGCCTCGGTCCGAGGCCGGCCTTATTTCGCCGAGCGAAACCCGTTAGCCGCAGCAGCCGCTCTTCTTCTTCTCGCCGCCGAGATGCTTGTCCGGGTCGGCCTCGAAGGCCGCCTTACAGGCCGGGGCGCAAAAATAATACTTTTCCCCTTTATGTTCGGCGGTCGCGGCCGCTTTCGCCTCGTCGACATCCATGCCACATACAGGATCTTTAGCCATTTCGCGTTACCTCCTTAAAACGGATTTTATTTCCGCCTGGGTTAAATCGAAGTTAATTACCAGCGTTTATAAATTAACTCGCCGGTTTTGTCAAGGGTTTCTCGGCCGTCGCCCGCGATTTCGCGCCGACCGCGCGCGCGTTATTCGAAGGAAACTTGTTGGACCTCTGTTTTGTCGACGTATATTATGGCGTTGCCGATATACCTTACTTTGAATTCGCAGACCGATTTCTCGAGCAATTCGAAGTCCAACGCGAATTTTTTATAGCTTTGGCCGTCGGCGAGTGAGGCTGCGCTGAGCACCTTGGCCGCAGTCGGCGTCGGCGGTTGCCACGTTCCGGCGGGGGCGGTAGCTACGCTTATCTCCGCGGCCCGCTTGGGCGACGTGGGGTCGCCGTCGGCGCGAAGGTAGAAGTACGCCCGGTATTTGCCGGGGTCGAACGTCTGGTACGGGCCCCACAAAACCGTCTTCTTGTATAAGTTGTCGGCCGGCGAGACGCGCAGCGCGGAACCGCCCGAAGCGAACGTATCTTCGACCATATTTCCCATAAATGTTTTTTCCGTATCCTCGGCCTGGTACGTCCACCAACGCCCTACCCATCGCGGCTCGCGCCAGGGATACGGGTAGACGCACGCTTCGGTTACGTTTAACGGCGTCCCCCCTGCATATTCGAGGCTAACGTCCCACTTTTGCGGCGCGGCCTTGAAGTTGACCGTGATATCTTGTTTGCCCGCCGCCGTTTCGGCGGCCGCGGCGATTTCCCCTTCCGCGATTATTTTTACTTCCCCGGGGGCCGACGCGCTTGCCTTTATGCGGACGGCATAGTTTTCAAAATCCGGGTTGGCGGGGGGTGGGAGGGCGAGCCTGTCCCCGGGCGCGAGTTCGCGGCCTTGCGCCGCGTCTATCGCGAGCCACTCGCCGGCCGCGACCCATACCGGCGTCGCGTACGTCACGTGGTCGTCTACGGAAGTGACGCGCAGGTAATAGTAACTGGGCGCGCCGTCGTACGCTTCGTCGCGCCAGGTGAATGCGACGTGGTCACGGCCGCCGGCCCCCAACACCGTATGTACCGTCTCGCCGCCGCGGACTACTTCGAGCGATTTTATGACGCCCTCGGCCGCGACCTCTCCTTCGACCAGCGGCTGCCCCTTGACCGGAATAATGCTCGCCATGCCGGCGCCGTCGACGGCGAGGTCGACGAAGTCCCGGTTCCCGGCCGACGCGTAGACCCGGCGGTGGTACAAGGCGTCGAAGATCGCTTGCCGCGAATTCTCTTCGATCATAAACGCGGTAATTCCGCCGATGTACCGCATATGTCGCATGCGGCTCGGGCCGCGGTTTTGCCCGGGGGCGCCGTTGTGATTGTCGCCGCCGCCCACGAAGCCCAATAGGTAGTAGGAGTTGAGCGCGCTTACGACGCCGCCGCCCACCCATTCGCGGCGGGTCCATAACGGGTTACCCTCGTATTCCGACACGCCCCAATGCGACAGTATTTCGACGCAGCGGTCGAAGGCGGGGTCGACGTGGTCCCACCTGAAGCCGGCCAGCGTGTGATGCGGTATCGTCACCGCTTCGCCGTGGCGATACTGTGCCCATAGTTCGGCCGGCGTATCTGTGGGGTCGTCCATCGCGCGGTAGAACGAGCCACCCTTGCCTCGTAGATATACGCACCGGTGGCCGTAACCGCCGGTCCAGGCGTCGCTGGTCCACTCGTATCCCAGCAGCGTTACGAAGGCCGGCGGGTCGTTCCTGGCGTTGGCCGCGGCGGCCAGCTCCGGCCATTCGTCGTCGTAAATATTTTCGGCGTGGTCGGTTAGGACGGCCGCGTCCAGCAACGCGACGTATCGGCCGTAATCGAAGAACTCGCGCGGCTGCCGCATGCCGTCGGAGAAAGCCGAGTGGCCGTGTACGTCACCCCAGAATATGCGCCGTTCCCAATTTTCCCGGCAGACTACCGGGTTGCTAAGGCCGGCGATGCCGCGGCCGCGGACGCCCAGCCGATATACTCCCGGCGCGCCTACGGAAAAACCCGATATTTCGAGGTAGTTTCGGTCCTTCTTTTTAATCGACGCTTCGGCGGGCCCGGCGACGCCGTCGCCGGCTAGCGTTAGGCGCCCTTTCCAAGGTTTGCCGGGAGGATTGTTGTTTTTGTCCAGAACCGCTACCTTGACCGCGAACGCCTCGCCCGGTATGACGCAGGTCGGCGCCACGACGCGGAATCGCGCCGGCGGCCCGCCCGGAATGTGGACCACCGTCGTCCGGCCCTCGACGATTATAGGCCGCTGGCCTTCGTCGCCCGGCGGTCCTTTTACGTACGTGGCGAAGGCCTTTTCGTCGTGATTGAAGGGATGTGTGTGCTCGCGCGTTAAGTACAGTTTGAATTTCTTTCCTCGCTTCAATAGACCTCTTTCAACGGTAGCACGGATGACGTAGCTGCGGGCGCTCACTTCCTCGGCCGAAAGGGCGAGCTCCGCGTCGCGCGGCGGTTTCGCGCTCAGGTAATTATCGGCGTTGGCGTCTTCGGCCTGGGGCAGGCCGAAGTGATACGGGATCTCGATCTCCACCGCCCAGCCGGCCGGCGCTTCCACCGGCATCTTGACCTCGAAAGTAATTTTGGGGATGACGGTTCCGGCGGGTAAGACGTCGGGCTTAACCTTTACCCACGGTTTCGCGGGTTTGGCTTCTTCGCCGCCGGCGGCGGCGCCCGCGGCCCCGATCAGCCACGCGGTTATCAAAATTTCGCGCCACATCATTTATCTTACCTTTTTATTAACCGCCTTTCGGCGTTATTATAACTCAGCTGCGCCCCACGTTCCAATAGAAAGGTCGATTTGCTTCTTTGTCGTTTCGCGCGAGGAAATGAAACGGTTGCCGCGCGGGCGGTGGCAT
>JAZGGY010000006.1:0-3576 GCA_036480675.1 bacterium
GGCGCGCAATTCTACGACGATACCGTTCTCGCTCGAAACCGGGGCCGACGTTTCGCTTGCGCTCTACGACCTTGCCGGCCGGCGGGTGGGTACGCTGTTCCGCGGCTTCGCGCACGCCGGAACGCACGAGGTCCGCGCGGACGTGTCGTCGCTGCCGCCGGGCGTTTACGTGTACCGGCTTGACGCCGCGGGCGACGGCGCGGCGAAGAAGATGGTCATCACGCGATAAAGGCCGGCTTGACATTGCGCCGAGGCCGTCTTATATTGGCGCGTACCGGTTCCCACAACGTTCTTTTAAACAAGGGAGTCTCCGTGAAAGAATTAGATTTCCATACGCTGGCCGTGCAGGGCACGGCGCCCTGCGACGAGAAGACCGGCGCCGTCGCGACGCCGATTTATCAATCGTCTACCTTCTCGTATTTTACGGCCGACCGGGGCGCGGCCCTCTTCGCGAAAGAGGAAGAGGGATACATCTATACTCGCCTCTCGAACCCGACCAATGAGAAGCTCGAGAAAAACCTGGCGCTTTTAGAGGGGGCGGAGGTCGGCCTGACGTTCGCGTCGGGGTTAGCGGCTATAAACGCGCTCGCGCTCTACCACTGCTCCGCGGGCGACCACTTCCTGGTCCAGAAAGAACTCTACGGCGGTACCTACGAGCTTTTTACGAAGCACTTCCCGCGGTTAGGGATCGAAATGACTTATTTGACGGAGATGACGGCCGACGCGATTCGCGATAACCTCCGCGACAATACGAAATTGATATTCATGGAGACGCCGTCTAACCCCCTCCTTCATATAGTCGACATCGCCGCGGTCGCCGAGATAGGCGAGGGAGCGGGCGTCCCCGTCGCGGTCGACAACACGTTTGCCACGCCCTACCTTACGCAGCCGATAAAGCTCGGCTCGACGTACGCGGTCCACTCCGCGACGAAATACATCGGCGGCCACGGCGACGCTATCGGTGGCATGTTGGCGGGGCCGGCGGAGCCGATGGATGCCATTCGCGCGAGCACCTATAAAGACCTGGGCGCCACTACGGCGCCCTTCAACGCCTTTCTATTCCTGCGCGGTCTAAAGACGTTGCCGCTGCGTATGGACCGCCATTGCGCTAACGCGCAGAAGGTCGCGGAATTCCTGGCGGGTCACGAGAAGGTATTGAAGGTCTATTATCCCGGCCTCCCAACTCACCCGGGGCACGAGTTGGCCGAACGCCAGATGCGTCTCTTCGGCGGGATGGTGGGTTTCGAGGTAGCGGCGTTCGCTGACGCTAAGAAACTGCTTGACGGCCTTGAGGTGTGCGTCCAAGCCGTCAGCCTGGGCGACGTTTTAACCCTAATAGAACACCCGGCGTCGACGACGCATCGCGGCTACCCGGAAGAGGAGCTGGCCGAAGTCGGCTTAACGGAGGGCTATATCCGCATATCGGTGGGCATCGAGGACCCGGGCGATTTAATCGACGATTTGGCGGCGGGCCTGGATAGGATATAAACTTAGATGATTTCGAAAACCGCCCCCGTAGGGGCGGTTTTTTATTTGGGTTTTTCGCATTCGTCCGGTACATCCGGCGCGTCGGCCGGCGGCGCACATTCCGAGGGGCTTTCACCATATGGACAGCCGTGGCAGCCGGAGGCTCCGGCCCGCGTCTGTCTCCTTAGTATCAGGAAGATAAACCCGGCTCCGAGTACGATCGCGCCAACGACTATTATTAGTTCCCACGTCATGCGTTTACAATTTTCGTTCTTTGCTAAAAACCAACGCCTAAGAGCATGCGGAGCTGGAACTCGGGCGCACCGTCGGCCGCTTTCCCCAGCCTATTCGCGGAGCCCAGCGCAATCCACAAGTTATCTCTCCCGTGAGATATAACCGGCCCCAGGTAATGCCCGGATTCGCCGCCTTTGCCTTCGGCTCCCACGCGGAGTAATTCGCCGATCTTGTAGCTGGCGCCGACGGCGTATTCGGGTTCGAGTTCCCATTCCCCGTTCCCCTCCAGCTCGACGATCGGGTTGACGCAGAGGTTGAAGGCGCCGACGTTTTTGGCTAAAACCAGTTTAAGTTCAAACGTGTGTTCGTAGAAGTTAGGTTCGCCTTTATACTCGAGGTATACCAACGGGTCGACGACGAATTTTCCGCTTTCTCCTATTTTGTATCTTCCCCGTAGTTTGAATCCCTTATAATTTAATCCTTCGTCGGGGCTTTGGGAAAAAATTTGGTAAATCGAGAAATCAAAGCGTTCGGTCATGCCGACCTCGAGCTCGAGCTGGTGTTCCGTTGAGGCTAAGCCCCTCATGTGACCCGCGTCCGGCGTGGAGAGGGTGAAGTAGGCCTCTACTTCCGCGCGGCCTCGCTCTACGGTTTTATATTCATACGTCCAGACGTACGAACGTTTGTCGGCCGAGGCTTGGACGGCGAGGCAGACTGTGAGGAGGGTAAGGCCAACGGCAACGTTGTGTTTATACTTCATGTTCGTTATCCCTTCGTTTATCCTAATCCTAATAACCGGCCGCCCTGGTAAACGATCGTAGCCATTAGCCAGCCCAACGTTATCGTGTAACCGACGGCGAACAACGTCCACCGCCAGGAGCCGGTCTCGCGACGTATGACCGCTACCGTCGCGGCACACGGTATATAGAGGAGCGTCATTACTAAAAAGGCGTAGGCCGAAAGCGGCGTAAAGGTACCGCGGAGAGCGGTCGCCAAACCTTCCTCGCCCGCGCCGTAAAGTACGCCGAGCGTCGAGACGACCGTTTCCTTCGCCATAACGCCCGCTATAAGAGCGACGGCAGGTTCCCATTCGCCGAAGCCGGCCGGTCGGAGGACGGGGGCGATCACGCCGCCCGCGGCTCCTAGGACGCTTTCGCGGCCGGCGTACTCGACCCCGGGGGGGAGGTGGGCCAAACCCCATATCAAGATCGTCGCGGCCAAGATAATCCCGCCGGCGCGCTTAATAAACTCCCGCGTTCGCTCCCACGCGTGCAATAGGACCCCGCGAACCGTTGGAAGTCGGTAAGGGGGAAGTTCCATAACGAAGTGAGTCGACTCGCCGGGGAATAATACTTTGCTAAATATTTTCGCGGCCCCGGCGGCTAGAACTATCCCCAGGACGTACAACGACCAGATCGTCAACCCCCGGTGAGAGGTAAAAAACGCGCCGACGAAGAGTACATACACCGGCAATCGCGCGGAGCACGACATCAGCGGGATTACGAGGATGGTTATCATCCTGTCGCGCCGACTCTCGAGGGTCCTCGTCGCCATTACCGCCGGGACGTTGCAGCCGAAGCCCAATACCAGCGGGATGAAGCTCCGGCCGTGAAGGCTTAACTTGTGCATGAGTTCGTCCATGACGAAAGCGGCCCGGGCCATATACCCGGAATCCTCCATAACGGCGATTGCCAGAAACAGAAGAAAAATGTTGGGGACAAATACGAGGACGCTGCCGACGCCGCCGAGGACGCCGTCGACGATGAAGCTGGTAAGGAGGGGGGGCGTAGTCGCGGTCCAGGTCGCGGCGTTAGCGCTGAGCCATCCGAGGCCCTTTTCCAACGCGCTTACCGGCGGTTCCGCGAATTTGAAAGT
>JAZGGY010000007.1:0-2872 GCA_036480675.1 bacterium
GTCCGGCGCCCTCATTTCCCTTTTGGACCTGGCGGTCGTCTACGCCGCCACAATGAAGTTGACGTCGGCATTGGGAGCCAAACTCCCCGTCAGCATGTTGCCTTACCGCCGGCGCGCCACCCGTGAGCAAATGGAATCGGCGGCCGACGTCGAGCTCCAGGAGACGCTGCCGGAAGACGTCACGACTTACGACGTCGGTTGGGATGCGCCTTGGGAGCCGCACGATTTAGGTTCGTGGACCGCGGGGGGAGTGCCCGAATGGTCGTGGTATTTCAAGCGAGCCAAGGACGCCGCGGCGAAGTACGACTACTGTGCCAAGGTCGAAATAACCTCTTTTTTTGAGAAAATAAGCTTGAAGGCGATATACGACCACATCAAAAAGATCGTCGAAGGCGAGGGCAACGGCGGCGAGGAGCTGACCGATGCCCAAGAACTACTATTCAAGGTTTATAAGCACTGGGCGTGGAAACGCGGCGCCGATGGGGAAGACGACGGCGTCCTGCCCCAGGGCAACCGAATGTCGAAGTTCATAGCGAACTTTGCGTTGTTGGAGTTCGACCGGGAGATGGAGAAGGGCATCGTCGAGGGGCCGGGTGGTTATATCCGGCACGTCGACGATATTCTAATATTCACCAAGAAAGAGGAGCAAGCGCAACGCGCGCTTTTAGAATGTGGAAAGGCCCTGCGGGAATCGGGCTTCGATTTAGCGTCGGCGGCGTCGCAGCTGGTACCCGCGGCGGAGCTTTTCGACGGCGACACGGAGCGGTGGTTGGGAAAAATCGAGGACCCCGCCGCGGGCCCGGAGAACGCGCGCGAATTCGTCGAAAGCGTAATCGCGGCCCAAAATACCCGTGGGTTAGGAGAGGTATACTTTAAGGCGCTGGACGTTTTGCGAGAACAGGAAGACGATTCCGCCTTCGACCGGGCGTTACAGCTTTTCCTGGATAATCCGGCCCGTGAGTTCCTGGCCCATAACTTCGGGTACCTGCGGTACTTCGCCGGGGGCCGCTATTTCACGGGCGCGCTGGTCGTAAAACTGGCCCGCGCCGGCTTCATGTTCCCGTACCACCGATATTATCTGTATCGGCTCGCGGCGTACGGCCGCGAGTACTCGCCGGCGCTGCGGGAGCTCGCGCTACAGGACTCCGTCGACTCGTGCAAGGAATGGTATTGGCGGGTGGGGGCTTTGTCCTGCCTCAACAGCTTCGAGCTCACGGCCGAAGACCTCGAGAAGATAAGGGATTTAACCGCCGACGAGGCCAACCCGGCGGTGATGCGGGCGGCGCTGGTTACGTTGTGGCAGCGGCCCGTCCTCGAGCTCGGCGACGCGGTCAAGGACATGATGTGTTATTACGGCGTAGGCCACTGCGAATATTTGCCCGAGTACTTTTTCCGCGTCACGACCGAACGGGACCTGGCGCTCGAGTTGCTGGAGGAAATACGCGACGTAGACGTCCGCTCGCCGGCGTTCATAGATCGGCTGCACCAGCTCGACCTGCTCAAGAACAACGGCGCCGTACGCGACGAGTTCCTCGCCGTCCTGGAGAAGAAGATAACGGCCTGCGACCTCTCGTGGATGCGGCTCGTAACGCGCCTCGAGCGCATCCGCGAATGTTGCACGGTGTACAACGGCATATAGCGATATAACCCCTACACTGTTAAGGGTGTGTGGGTGGCCCGGCCTCGGTTGTTGAGGCCGGGCTAATAAATTAGGTGGAGGGTACGCGCGGGTGGGTTATTGTAAGGTTATTAAATAAGCCGGGCCGAACGCCCGGTTTTTTTATATGCCGTGTTGCGAATGCTTTGCATTCTCAATAAAATATGTTATAATATATATGACGATAAAAGTAGTGTTTAATCCCAACGACGGCGTTTAGGATAGAGGTCTCTATATGAAGATGTATATTTCCGTTTTTTCGGCTATAGCCTTGGCCGCGACGGCTTTCGCGGCCGAGAACGTCGTCGGCAACGGCGGCTTCGAGGCCGGCGTTATGCCGCCCTGGACGACGACGCGTATGGCCGTCGCCGCGGCGGGCGCCCGGGCCGGCAGTTACGGCGCGTACTACTTAACGCAGACCGACGGCGCCGGCTGCTCGGGCGACGCCGAGCTGACGCGCTGGTGCGACCTCCGCCAGGACCTTGGCCGAACGGTAGAGCCGAACGAGTTCGTCGGCGCGACGCTGTGGGTCCACTTCGCCCCCGACAACCTCGGCAACCCCTGGTACCTGGACGTCGCGCTGGGCGCGAACGAGATACGCCTCGAGTCGGCCAAAGGGCATCTCGTGCGCGGCTGGAACCGCGTGACGTTCCCGCACGAGCTGGTCACGCAGCCGTTCGGCTACATATACGTGAAGCCCATATTCGCGATTGGTTGAGACCCCGGCCTGACCTACGCCGCGGGCGTAGACGACGTAAAAGTTAACGTAACGGGCGTAGCGGTGGCGCCAACCTCCTTGGGTAGAGTTAAGAGCCTATTCAAATAAGGCGCCACACGCGAAACGAAACGGCGGCCTTCGGGCCGCCGTTTTTTATGGTTGGTCGGGCGTCCACCTACTTGTTAAATAGGAATTAGAACGTTATAATTGTAAGGGTATCATTAAGTTCTCCCATAAAGAATATGGCGAATAAACTAATACGGTTTTTTCTTGTTATAATTTTCTTTTACGCCTCCGGCAGTTCCGCGGTAGAAGATTTAATTAAAGTCTACCACGAGGCGTGGTTAGCGGAGATAGAAGGAGATGAGGAACAAGCGTTACGGGAGTATGAAGGAGTAGTTTCTATTTATAAGGAGGTTTGGGGTGGAAAAATTCGAATACCCGGGGCGGAAGCTTGCGTTGCTCACTCCTTGTTTCAAATAAACGAACCTAAATAC
>JAZGGY010000008.1:0-4006 GCA_036480675.1 bacterium
GCCGAGCCAGTAACCCCGGCCGGTATACCAGGCGAACCACCACTTGCCGAAGCCGGAATCCCACTTGAGCTCCAGCGAGCCGTCGGTGGCCGCCGGTTCGGGTGCGGCCGGCGCCGAGGCCGCCCGCTCGACGACGCAGTCGGCGCCCCACGCCGCCGCGGCCCATATGGCCAGCCCCAGCCCCAGCCCTACGAACGTCTTTAAGATACCCATTGAACAACCTCCTCTATGTAACGTACCCCGGGAGCCGCGAGGCTCCATTTAAAAGCGGTATTCGTCGATTAATAGTACAACGCCTTTACGCGGCCCAGGCTCTGCGGAGCTACCGCTACCGACTCTTTACCGACGACGACGCGTAACATCAGGTTCCGGTACGGAGCAATCGACGCTTGATGAAAAGGTTCCCACTTCCCGGCCAGATAATGCCACGAATGACCCCGAAACGTCGGGTTGTTGTCGATCAGGACCGGGTCGCAATTAGGGTAGTCGTAGTACTGTTCCGCGGCGGCGACGAAACTCCTAACGCCCCCCGGTAGAACCCACGCCACCGGGATTTCCTGCCACCCGGTTCGGCCCGTAGGCTTGAAGAAGTACGGGCCGCCGGCGGTGGGCCATATAAGCGAGCCGGGAACGCGTTCGAAGGCATAGATGCCGGCGCGGACGCCGTCCCACCCGATGTTGGGCCAGTTGTTGCGCAATTGTAACTTTATCGTCTTTATGGTGCCGAACGTCTTTATGGTCGATATATCGAAGTCGTTGCCGAGCCAGTAACCCCGGCCGGTATACCAGGCGAACCACCACTTGCCGAAGCCGGAATCCCACTTGAGCTCCAGCGTTGCGTCGGTGGCCGCCGGTTCGGGCGCAGCCGGCGCTGAGGCCGCCCGCTCGACGACGCAGTCGGCGCCCCACGCCGCCGCGGCCGTCATCGCGGCAGCAACCGCCAATAACGTTACGTACTTCATAGCCCCGACCTCCTTGGGGCGGCCTTGAATAACCGCGGCCTCACCCCTGCGCCTATCTCGCGATTAGTAGTACAACGCCTTCACCCGCCCCAGGCTGGTGGGCGTTACGGCTATCGTGTCGTTGATTATAACGCGGAGCATTACGTTCCGGTATGGAAGGAACTGGACTTGCGAGAACAAGCGCCACCTGCCGCCGTAATACTGCCACGAGTGGCCCATAAAAGTAGGGTTGTCGTCGACAAAAAACGGGTCGCAATCGGGATAATTATAATACTGCTCCACGGCTACTACGAACCTTTTATGGGCGCCGAGCGCCCATTCCCACATTCCGAAGTTAAACCCGCACCACCTATAACCTGGGCCGCTCCCCCTTACGAACCTGGGGCCGTGTAACCGCGAGCCCGGTAAGCCGCCGGAAAAAGTGAAGACGCCGAGCCGGAAGCCGTCCCACCGGCCGTTAGGCCAGCTCGCCCCGGACATAACCTTTATCGTTTCAATCCACCACGAGGCGCCGAGCGTGGAAATGTCGAAGTCGTTGCCGACCCAGGAGCCGGCGCCGGTGTACCAGGCTATGTTCCAACGGCGGGTCCCGTTGTCCCACTTGAGCTCGAAGGCACCATCGCTTCCCGCCGCTTCGGGAACAGAAAAGGCCGCCGGGCCGCCGTCGACGATTACGTCCGCCGACCACGCGCCCGCGACGCCCATAACCGTTAAAGACATCGCCAACGCTATCGTCTTCATCGCGCCCCTCCTTCTATTCATCCGTAAAGAAATTCTAAGCGCCTTTTAACCAGCCACTTTTCCGTTAGTAGTACAGCGCCTTCACTCGCCCCAGGCTCGTAGGCGCCACGGCCGTTGTGTCGTCCACCACGACGCGGATCATCAGATTGTGATAAGGTTCCAGCCCCACCATCTCCTTAAACGACATCCAACGATCCCAGTAACACCACGAGTGCCCGCGGAAAACGTAATTATCATCTACCGCACATGGGTCGCATTGAAGATAATTATAAATTTGGTCGTGGGCGGCCAGAAACTTCGTAAACGGGCACCTCCAATTTACGTCGCACTCCGCCCAGATGGGGTTCAGGATACCGCCGCTGGGTTTGAAGAAGTGACTTTTCCCCGACGTAGGCCAAATCACGGAACCCGGAACGCCGCCGACGAAGTTATAGAACCCGACGCCGACGCCGTCCCACCCCTCGTTGGGCCAATTGCCGCTCGTGTAGAACTTGTACTTCAATATCGAGATATTCGTCGAGATGGTAGCGACGTCGAAGTCGTTACCGGCCCATACCCCGTTACCCGAGTACCAACAAGTGAAATATTGGTACCTACCGTTGTCCCACGCTAGCTCCATCGTCGCGTCGGGGGCCGCCGGAGCAAACGCCGCGCCCTCAAAACGCGAAGGCGCGCGCTCGACGATAACATCCGCCGACCACGCGCCCGCGACACTTGCCAATATCAACGCCGCCAACGACGGCGCTTTCTTCACTCTCCCCTCCGTTTTCCGTCCCATACGCCAAGGTGCCCGTATAAACCGCCAAAACCCGTCCCGGCGAACACCTCTCCTGTGCCGAATTCTATATTAATTAAGGGCAAGTTGTCAACCTTTTTTCACGCCCGCCGTGCGGCGCCGTTTCCCCTTTTTCCTTTACTTCGCAAGTATAATTTAATAAAATCCTTCAAACTCCCGCGATTATGAAAACGTCTTCCGAACTCCAATTCGGCGTGGAGGAAGAGTTCGCGCTCCTTTACGCCGACGGCTCGCTGGCCAACGAGGTCGACGCGCTGTTGGCCCGCGTCCCGGATAAATACAAACCCGACCGCGTAAAGCGCGACCTCCACTATTGCATGGTGGAGGTGACGACGCCGGTGTGCGACTCTCCCGCGGCGGTCGAACGCTCGTTGACGGAGCTCCGGCGGGTGGTCGGCGAGGCCGCCGCGACGCTCGGCCTGCGCGTAATCTCGAGCGGCGTCCATCCCACCGCGCCGATGGAACAAGGGACGCTGGTCGAAACGCCGCGCTTCCGGCGCCTCATAGACGGCGGCGCCCTCCGCGGCGACGGCGTACACTTCGGCTTCCACCTCCACGTCTCGCTCGACGGCCCCGAGGCGCGCGTGGGCGTCGTAAACCTCCTGCGCTGGCATATCCCGGACCTCGTCGCGCTCTCGGTGAACGCGCCCTTCTACCGCGGCGAGTACCACGACGTGAAGTCGGTCCGGCTGGAGTACTACGACCCGGTCCCCACCGTCGGCCCGCCGCCCGTCATTGAGGAATTCGCCGACTGGGCCGACGTGCTAAAGTCCTTTGCCGAATACGGCGTCGAAAACGAGCGCGACCACTACGGCGACATCCGCCACCGCTCGAGCCTCCCCACGCTCGAGGTGCGGGTGATGGACACGCAGCAATCGGTCGCCGAGACGCTGGCCGCGGCGGCGTACGTATGGGCGCTGGTACGCCATTACCTGACCATCATGGACGACGAGTTCCTGCCGCCGATGACGGAGGACGAGCTGGCGGCGAACCGCGAGGCCGCGTGGCGGCAAAGCCTCGACGGCGTCTTCCGCTTCTACGGCGACGCCGCACCGCGGGCGGATTACATCGGCCACACGCTCCACCACCTCCTCGAGCGTAATACGCCGGAAGCTCCCTACCTGGAGCGGTTGGCGGCGCGGGTGGCGGCCGGCGAGACCGGCGCCGACTCCCAACTAACCTTCCTCGAAAGCGACCGCGTCGACGGCCCGGCGCTGCTGGCCGAGCTTGAGCGCAAATTCGCCGAGGGGCTATAAATGACCGCACCAAACGGCAGCCGGCGTCATTTCACCTTCGTCCTCCACGGCCACCTGCCGTACGTACTGGGCCACGGCGGCTGGCCCCACGGGACAGACTGGCTCTTCGAGGCCGCGTGCGAGACGTACCTCCCGCTCCTCCGGGCGTTCCGCCAACTCCTGGACGAGGGAATCAAGGCCCGCGTCACGATGGGCATCACGCCCGTTCTGGCGGAGCAGCTCGCCGACCCGGCCTTCGCCGCCGGCCTGAG
>JAZGGY010000009.1:0-4898 GCA_036480675.1 bacterium
CGGCGTTACGTTATTCCCGTCCTTACAACAATCCCAGCGCGGCGAGGGTCCCTTTTATCCAGTCGTCGATCAAGAACTCCATGCGGCCGATGAGGAGCGAGATGCGGGCCATTACGGTATAGCCGAAGGCGGCGCCGAACGAGACCATCAGGAACCAGATGCCCAGCCGCGCCGTTCCTCCCAGGAAGCCTTTGTGTTCCTTCGAGAAATAGAAGTACACCAGCGCGCTCACGACGCCTATTATCAGAAGCGTGTTGGCTATGGATGCCCCCCAGTCGAAGTGCCACCCGGTCGCGCTTTCCGTTATGACGATGGGCGACAGCTTGATTGTTCCCCAGATTTGATAAATGCAGTTGGCCTGGAGGTATACGATGAACATCAGGCCCGCGCCCAACCCCACCGAGAACGCGATGCCGTACCGCGAGACCCACGCTACCTTGGGGAAGAAGCGGAACAGCATCGTTATGCCGAGGAGGCCGGCGATTACGGTCAGCAACCGGATGTCCAGCTGGCCTTCCCGGACGAGCTTCGGGAACGCGCCGTCGGCGCCAAAGAGCGGGTCGATCAGGTTCGGCACGAGGAGGTTGTGGTAATTATACGCGATCCAGAAGCCGGTGGAGACGCCCACGAAGAGGTATTCCGCGAACTTGTAGAACGGGTTGTCCTTATACAGGAACGACAGGATGCACAGCGTCAACAACGCCGCGATCCAAGTCCCGAATAACGTAAGGCCGTCCATGGTTGCGCCTCCGAAGGGGAAAACCCGCCGCCGGCTTCAGGCCGAGGTCGGCGGTCGGGTCGTCGGCCTTCCGCTCCCCTCCTCGCGTTTCTTACGCAATATAAAGTAGGATATGTTCGCGAACAAGATGAAGGCGATAATGACGACGTGCGCCACCGACTGGGAGTCCATACGGCGCGAGGCCTTGCCTGCGTACGCCGTCATGGTTTCGTATTCCGCCGCGCCTTTAAGGCCGCCCAACATGCCTATGAGTTGGCCTGTTTGCAAATATGGAAAGAACTGCGGCGCGGATACCGCGGTGCAACCGGCGGCGATTCTGGTCTGGAAGAGGGCGTTGGCGATAAGTACCCATTCCGTGATGCCGGGGACTCCCGCAGAGAGGTCCATGACGAGGTCAACGTCGTAGAGATTGCTTACATCCTCCATAAGCGGCAACGTCGCCGTCGACCGGCCGGCCATGTCTTTCGGGAAGACTTCCGCGAAAGAAGTCCCGAGCGATTTGATGACGATGGCGCCGGCGGGTTTGTAGCCCAGGTTGACGTAGTCGCGGCCGTACTCGAGGTCGAAATCCTGGTTCATTTCGGCCATGGCGCTCACCGCGAGCTGGGCCCCCTGCGGCCACAGCGCCATTATGATTACTTTGTGTTTTTTCTGGAAGCAGTGGTGGAGGAAGGCCAAGGCCATTGGGTGGACTTCGGGCATCGCGGTCGGGTCGTAGTCGAATGCCACCAGGACATTCGAACCCGCCGGTAGATTTTCCACCTCGTCGTAAACAGCTTGCGTCTGGGGGGTTACTTTCACGCGCATGCCGAGCGGGAAGAGGAGCGGGATGACGACGGCCACGGCGATTACCACGAAGATAATGCGGCGGTCCATATCGGCCAACCAGCGAACGAATTTCATCGGACGCAACCTCCCGGGAATGGATGCGAACCGTTCATTACGGTCACTCCTCCCCCAGGTACGACCGCTCGATGCCGAGAAGTATCCGCAGCGACGTCGATACCACGCCCAGCGACGCGCCGATCAGGATGGCGCGCTGGCCGGCGGTATTGAAGATGTTCATTATACGGTCCTTGAGCCAGTCCGGCGTCAGGAAGACGAGCGAATCCGGCCACCACGACGGCACCCAGATGGAACCTATGGGTACCTGGCCCAGCATGACGACGACGGCCGCGACGAGGAGGAGCGTGGCGTCGACGGTCCGGGCCCGGAACGCGCGGTACGCCGCGGAGGCGACGAAGAACGCCAGAAGCGCGAACATGGTCGCCTGCATCGGGATTATCAAATAGGTGAATAGCCAGTTGAAGACGGTGCCTTGTTCGATGCCCCAACCGATGCCGACGATTGTCATAGCGAAGAGGCCGACGATGAGGACGATGGAATACGGCCAATCGACCCGGCGGCCCCGCACCTTCATATAATTCATGCGAAGGAGGCTGAACGCGCCTACCAGGATCGCGAAAGCCACCACGACCAGGTACCATTTCTGGATCTCGCTCGCGACGTCGCGGAGCGTCGGCACGAAGAACTCCAGGATTAATATTACGCCCGCGACGAAGGCGACGATCATCGGTATCTCGCGCCGCACAATGAGCCTCCTTGCCGGAGAGCTTCCTTGTGAAAAAGCCGCCGGAGAGCGGCTACTTCACTACGAACAGTTGTTCCAGGGCGATGGATCGCCCGAAGATCTCGACGCCGAATTGCGCCAGGAAAGCCGTTAAGACGCCGGCGATTATAAAACACAATATGACTACCTTACCCCAGTCTTGTCCCACCAGGCTCCCCAGTAGCCGGGGTTCGCGGCTAAGGTACGCGCTGGCCGCGAAGAGTTCCTCGCCGATGAGCGTGTAGTCGCAAGCCGCGATGAAGAAGGGGAGCTGCGACGGCATCGCCGTCCCGGCGATCTGGATCGCCCCTATGGAGTGGCCGGTCTCGGCGAGGATAAGCGATTCCGCGTAGAACGTCCCGAGGTAGAAGTTGGCCGCGGGCTTTTCGCGCACCATGATGCCGTCCACGCCGGCGACGTAGCCGAACTGGTCGTCGGTGAGGTAGCGGATGTTTTCGCGGCGGTAGGCGTCGGGCCGGCCCGCCTCCAGGTACGCCTCTTTGACTATCTCTTGCGCGGTGGACATCACCAGCGACTTGGAACACGGCACCAGCAGGCTCGCGTCGTACTCCGCCACCATAGTGGCCACCCGGCCCAGAATCGACACCGCGGCGATAGTTTGAATGTCGTCGATGTCGGCGATACCCGGCACGAACAGCACGGGCTTGCCCATCTCCGTGGCGCGGCCTACCGCCTCCTGCACCGCCTCCAGGCCGGCGATGCGGCGGATGAATAGCGCCTTGCCGGCGCGCGCTTGCGATATGTAGTAGAGGATGAACGCCGAGAGTAAGACGGCGGCGACGAGCATGTTGAGACGGTTCGGTTGGAACCATTCCCGCGTCGCCTTGGCCGGCCCCACCGGCGCCGTATCGGTGCTCATCTCCTCGCCCCGCACGCGTACTTTATAGAAGTAATCGACGCCGTTTTCGGCCTCTTTGTCCGTAAACTTATAGCTTTCTTTACCGGCCTCGACGTCGGCCAATTTCTTATAATCGCCCCCGGAGCGTCTGGCCCGCCACACTTCGTAGCCGAGGACCTTTCCTTCGGCCTCCAGTTCGTCCTGCGACGGCGCCCACGTTACGTCGATCGAGCCGCCGGCGTCCACCGGGGTGTCCGCAGCGGCCGCGTTCTCGGCGGTACGCAACGTCTGACCGTGCGCCGCGGCGGTTAACGCCACAGTTAATAATACGGCGTACGCCGACTTCATACCAAGCACCTCGAGCCTTCGGGAAGACCCATTCGCCGTTCCCGTCGCGAAAATCGGTGCGTAGACCTGCTTCGGAGCATTTTGGAAAATCTACCACGGCGCCCGTATCGTGTCAAGAGTTAAAAAAAGCCGGTTGCGGCGGCCGCGAGCGCGCGAGCGTCGTCGCCGCTGCGGCTCGCCTTCGCGCGACGAGTGCCCTTCCGAAATAGGAGTTGACACCCGACGGGGCGGATGTTAAATTTCACGGCGTCTTCGGTTAAAGTGTTAAATCACCCTATAAATACCGTAGCAAGCTGGTTATGGCAAAGAAATCCCAGAAGCGGCGCTTAGCCGACGTAGAATACGGTTCGTATATCGCGGACGGAGCCGAGGTCCGCGGTGCGTACCGAGGAAGAACGAATTTGCTCATCGCCGGCGCCCTCCGCGGCGACGTGGAGGTGGACGGGACCGTTATGATTACTACGCCAGCGGACGTGAAAGGCGGCGTCTCCGCGGTAAACGTGGTCGTTTCCGGCCGCGTCGAGGGAGACGTTAACGCCCGCAAGGTGGCCGAGATACGGCGGAAGGCCGTTATAAAGGGTAGCGTCGTAGCCCGGGAAGTGTACGTCGAAGTGGGCGCCCAGGTGGGGGGCGAGATAATCGCCCACGGTAAACGCGGCGTGACGTCTTTCCGGGAGCGACGCCGCGCCATGGAAGCGGCTCGGGCCGGGAGCGAGTGACCGAAGACGATTAATTGGAGCTAAGGAGATACGGTTGACTGTGGAACGCCAGGCCGTGGAAGATATCGTCGCGAGGGCGCTCAAGGCGTCTCGGGCCGACGAAACGTTATTACTGGTCGAATCGTACGAACGCGCGCTAACGCGTTTCGGCGAGAACGAGATTCACCAGAATATAAATGAGAGCCACCTCCGCTTGACGGTTCAGGCCGCCGTGGGGAAGAAGGTGGGCGTCGCCCGCGGCAACGTCAACGACGCGGCGGACGCCGGCCACGTGGCCGAAATGGCTCTCGCCATCGCCCGCGTCCAGGGGGAAAAAGAAGACTACGCCGGTCTGGCCGAACCCCGCGACGTCCCGGCCGTGAAGGGCTACAGCGAAGCGACGGCCGGCTACACTGCCGACCAGCGCGCCGACGCCGCGGGCCTCGTCATTGGCGCGGCCCAGGCGGCGAAGATGAAGGCCGCGGGGTCTTTCCGCACCGAGGCGGGCGTTCTGGCGGTGGCCAACTCCAAGGGCGTATTGGTCCACCACCCCTTCACCGAGGTGGAACTGTTGGGCGTCGTCATGACCGACGACGCGAGCGGATACTGCGAGGGCGGGGGGTGGGACGTAGCGACGGTGGACGT
>JAZGGY010000010.1:0-2862 GCA_036480675.1 bacterium
ATAAGGTAAAAAAAAGCCGGCTTTAAAGCCGGCGTTTGAATTCACGCTCCTTCGCTATTACCGTTTTAAGACCTCTATGGCCGCTAACGGTTTACCTTCCAAATACTTCAACGACGCGCCGCCGCCGGTCGAAATGTGGCTGAGGCGGTCGGCGACGCCGAATTGGCGCGCGGCCTGGATCGTCTCGCCGCCCCCCGCGACGGTTACCGCGCCGGATTCCGCAATCGCCCGGGCGACAGCTTCCGTCCCGTCGGCAAAGGCCGGGACTTCGAATACGCCCATGGGACCGTTCCAGAAGATCGCCCCGGCGCCCACGGTACCGGCGGTGAACCGCTGGATCGTCTCCGAGCCGATGTCGGCGCCGACGTAGCCCTCCGGGATAGAGGCGCAGTCTATGGCCAGGGCGGATGCCGGTTCGTCGAGCGCCCTCGCGACGACGTGGTCGCCCGGCAGCTCGACTTTCTCGCCGGCCTCATCCAATACCTTTTTCGCATCGGCCAGGAAGGCATCTTCCACCAACGAGGAGCCGACGTCGTAGCCTTGCGCCTTAAGGAAAGTATAGGCCATGCCGCCGCCGATCAAGAAGTGGTCCACCGTACCCAGCATATTGGTTACGACGGCAAGTTTGGTGCTTAGCTTAGCTCCGCCGAGCACGAACACCAGCGGCCGCGGCGGGTCCTCCAAGAGCCTATCGAAGTATTGGATCTCTTTGGTTAAGAGGTAACCGGCAACCGCCGGCTTGACGAGCTCGGCGACGCCGTAATTCGACGCGTGTTTGCGATGGGCCGTTCCAAAGGCATCGTCGACGAAGACGTCCGCGAGCGCCGCGAGGCCCTTGGCGAACGATAGGTCGTTCTCGGTCTCGCCCGGCCAGAAGCGCGTGTTCTCGAGCACAAGGACGTCGCCGTCGGCAAGGCCGTTCGCCGCTTTCTCCGCCGCCGGGCCGACGCACGTCTCGACGAACGCGACGTCGCGGCCCAATTTCTCGCTCAAAACCGCGGCGACGGGCCCCAGGCTCAGCTCCGGCTTGACCTCGCCCTTGGGCCGGCCGAGGTGCGAACAGATTATGACGCGCGCGCCGTCGCCGACCAGTTTCCTGATAGTGGGTAGCGTCGCGACGATGCGCGTTTCGTCCGCCACCCGCCCTTCCTTCAGCGGCACGTTCAAGTCCGCGCGTACCAGCACGCGCTTGCCGGCGACGTCGACGTCTTCTATGGTCTTTACTTCCATAACATCCCTACCCTACTTTGGCGGCCAGGTCGACCAGCCGCGCGGAGTAGCCCCAGTCGTTGTCGTACCAGGCGATTACCTTGACGAGGCGCTTGTTGATGACCTTCGTCAACGCCGCGTCCACCGTCGCCGACGCAGAAGTGTGGTTATAATCTATCGAGACCAGCGGCTCGTCCGAAACTTCGAGTATGCCCTTCATCGGCTCGGCCGCGGCGGCGTGCATGGCGTCGTTGACCGCGGCGGCGTCGGCGTCTTTTTCGACCACGACGGTCAAATCGACGAGCGAGACGTTGGGGGTCGGCACGCGAACGGCAAAGCCGTCCAGCTTTCCCTTGAGCTCGGGGATAACGTCGCCGATGGCCTTGGCGGCGCCGGTCGTCGTCGGTATCATCGAGACGGCCGCGGCGCGCGCCCGCCGGAGGTCCTTGTGCGGGTAGTCCAGGAGCCGCTGGTCGCTGGTATACGCGTGAATGGTGGTCATTATGCCGGACTGGATGCCGAAGTTGTCCAATAACACTTTCGCCACGGGCGCCAGGCAGTTGGTGGTGCAGCTCGCGTTGGAGATGATGAAATGTTTCTCCGGGTCGTAGCCGTCGCCGTTCACGCCCAGGACGACGGTCCAATCGGGGTCTTTACCGGGCGCGCTGATGAGCACCCGCTTGGCGCCGCCGGCGAGGTGCTTCGACGCGCCGTCGCGGTCGCGGAATATACCCGTAGATTCGATAACTACCTCTGCGCCCAGCTCGCCCCAGGGCAACTTCGCCGGGTCCTTCTCGGCCAGCACTTTAAGGCGGTCGCCGTCGACGACGATGTCGTCGCCGTCCACCGCGACGTCGGCGTCGAAGCGGCCGTGGACCGAGTCGTACTTCAATAAGTGCGCCAGCGTCGCCGCGTCGGCGAGGTCGTTGACGGCGACGACGTCGAAGCCGCCGCGCTCGGCCATGATGCGGAAGACCTGCCGGCCTATCCGGCCGAAGCCGTTGATACCTATCTTAATTGCCATATAAAGCGCCTCCTTTGGCAAAAGGTAGTGTTCCTCTTCAAGTCCCGGAATATATCAAAACCGTCGGTTACGCGCAACGCACAAATTTACGCAGGTTTCCGCCCCCGAACCGAATAGAAAATGCTCGAGCTCGTCATATAAAGCTCGCCGCGCTCGAGCGCCTTTTTCATATCTGCGGTTAGCCTTCCCCATTTTTCCCAACTTTTTTCCCAGGTTTCCGAGTCGCCGCCGCCGGCGAGAAAGAGCTCGCGCGACTCTTCCTTCCATTCGTCGCGCTTTTCGAAGTTTTGCATCATCGTATCTTTAAGGTGCCGTTGAAACGGCGTTTCGTACGGAGGAACCAGTAAATATACTTTTTCGTTCAGGCGCGCGTCTATATCGACGAGGCCGAGCTTGTGCATCATCTCGGGCACGCGGCCCCCTATCGCCGAATCCCCTCGCCCCAACGCTTTGCGACCGAAATCTACCCGCCACTCGTTCGCGGCATCTTCGACCGTTTCCTCCCATCCGGGCACGTACGTACTTATATAACCATAGCTTACCGGCGAGTTATTCGGTTCGTTGCAGACCACCACTCCCCCCGGCCGCACCACGCGTACCATCTCAGCCAGGCATCGTTCGGGTTCCGC
>JAZGGY010000011.1:0-3709 GCA_036480675.1 bacterium
CGATCATCGCGCGCAGGAACCCCTCGACGTCGCGGAAGAAGACGGCCCACTGGCTCTCGCGTACGATGAGCTGGCTGCCGAGTTTAATCTCGCCCGAGCCGACCGCGGGCCACCGCTGCACGATGGCATTGGGGCCCATGTCCACCGATTCGATAACGTCGAATATAGCCAATTACGTCACCCCCAGGATGACATCTTTGCGCTTGTCCAGTTTATCCCCGAACGCGCGGAGCTCCGCCTTCAACTCGTCGAGGGGTTTCTTGATGTCGTCGCCCGCGGCCGCGACGGCTTCGGCCTTAGCCAGAACGCCGTCGACAGCCTTCGCCAACCCCTCGTCGAACTCGTAGAGGCGGTCCAGCGCTTCCTCGTCCACGCGCGCCGCGTCGAAGAAGCCGGCGTATCCGTACGAGGCGAATCCCAACCGGTCGATGACGGTCTCGAAGATGAGTTCGACGCGGTCGACGTCGTCGAGGTTATCCAGCTTCGTCTCCTCGACCAACTTGTCGCGGACGTCGCGGAGCTTGTCGCGGCCGCCCCGCAACCGGCCGGCGAGGTGTTCGCGCAAGAACTTGTCGGCCTCGCGCCTGGTCTCTTTTTCAGCGTAGCCGCGGTACCCGGGGACGTACTTCATCATCCAATCGATTATGCCCCGGCGTTTCCCGGCCACTTCGTCCCTATAGTCCATAGCGTACGCTCCCGCGTTGAGGTGGTGGGTGATTTCCAGAAATTCCATTTACAAGCCGAATGATCACCCGCGAAGCGGCAAAGAACAGCTTTCTCCTACATCCGGTAATAAACGAGTTTTCATTCAGCCGAGCTCTTTAACCAGCGCGACGCGCCGGCGCCCCGGCTTCATTCCGAACGAAGCAGCCAGTTCGGCCCCGGCCACGTTCTCTTCCGGGACCTCGCACTCGACCACGCGCGCGCCCCCCTCCCGCAAGACGTGCAGCGCTTGCTTCAAAAGTTTGAGCGCCAGGCCGCGGCGGCGCGCTTCCGGCCGCGTACCGACGTGCTGCATGTACGGCTTGCCCTCGCGGTCGGTCGTGAACAGGAACGCCAGCACGCGACTGCCCTCGGCGTACCCCAACGACGCCCACGGCCCCCACTGCGACTGCGTGACGAGGGCGTGGAGGTCGTCCTGCGTGCGCGGCATATCCGGGAAGCACTCGTTGAAGGCGTCGGTAACTTCGCTCAGCGGTACGTTGACCAGGGGAACGACACACTCGTCTTCCGCCGCCTCCATCGGTTCGTCGCCCCGCACCCACGAAACGACCTTCCCGACCTCCCTCAGGCCGAAACCCTTCGTAAACTCGACGAAACGCGAATCCTCCTCCGGCGTCTCGCGTGCGACGAGGCGTTTAAGACCCAGCGCCCGGGCGTTCTCCTCCCAGGTTTCCATCAACACGCGCCCGATGCCGAGCCCCCGCGCCGCCTCGTCCACGACGATAAGGCAAATGGTCGCGCTCCCCTCCTCCCGGTAGTTATGGAAGATGAGCACGCCGCGCACCTCGCCCCCCGCTACCACCACCGGCGAGCCCTCCCGACACGCGCGCGGGTGAAGGAACGCCGCACGCTGGAGCTCGAGTCTGCTCGTCGGCCACCCGGGGGGCGCGAACTCGGGCTTGTTGTTTTCGAGCAATTGCCAGACGACGCGAAGGTCGCCCTGCTCCATGGGGCGTACCTTGACCTCTTCCATTTTTGACCTCTTCTTAAACACCCTCCTTCCCGACCTCATTAAAAATAATATATCCGGCGCGCCGCCGCAAGGTTAAATAACTTTTGCGCGACCGTACCCGGAAGCCGGTCAGGGCCGCGGCATAGGTTTATTCCACGACGTATTTATCAACGCTTTGTCCGACGTCCGATAACTCTCGCCGTCGCCGGCGCTCGCGACCAGGAATACGACGAAACGCGATTTAGCCGGGTACGCCCACCAATCCTCGATTGCACCGTACGGGATACTCAACGTCGTCCCGTATACCGGGTTTTGGAAATTCGAGTAGACCTCCCCGGTGCCCGGCGCCGTAAAGCGGTCCAGCCGGTCCGCCGGAACCACGAACACGACGTACCCGCCCGCGGCGCCCTCCACCGGGTCCCAGGACACCTCCAACGCGTCGGCGCCCGTATCGAGCACCAACTCCGGCGGCGGCTCGAGCTTACGAACCGACAACCCGGGCGACTCCGCCGCGGTTACTTCGACGCGGTTGCCGCGGCGGTCCTCCGCCCAAACGGTCACATCGCCGCCGGTCAAGCGCGCCAGCTCGTCGCCGCGGTACTCGCGGCTGAAGGTGAAGACGCCGTCGCCCCCGGCGGCGTCCGGCGGCACGCCGTCGTCGGCGAGCTCAACTTCCTCGCCGTCCGGGAGCGTGGCCCAGATGCGCTCGAGGTCCATGTCCCGGTCGCGCGCCGCTACGGACACGGTGAACACGGCGCGCGCTTCGCCCCCCGGCCCCGCGGCGAAGTTATGGAGGCGCGCGTTGGCCGACGACAAAGACGGCCCGTACGTCAGCATTACGTTGACCCGCCGAGCCGAAGCCGTCGAAACGTCAACCGACTTCGCCGCTACGCCCTCGGGCTCGCCCTTTCGCCATCGGCCGTCTTCATCTTCGTCGAGGGTGGAGGCGACTACGTATCTTCCGGCGGCCAGGTCCTCTAAAACGTACGCACCCGACTTGTCCGAGACGGTTATGGCGCTCGGCGCCTCCTCACCCTCCGCCGTTGCTTTGACTAAAGCGCTCTCGGCCGGCAACATCTCGAACGTAACCGTTCCTTTTATCGTACGCGCAGGTTTGGGCGAGCTTGTCACTTCGAACGGTAACTCGAAGAACTCGCCCCAATTCCCGGCCGCGTCTTTGGCGTGGAAATACGCGACGTGTTTGCCTTTCTTTTTTACGCCCGCCCGAGCGAGGTCCAACACGTAGCGCTCAGCCGTAACGAACGAACTCGTATTCCAATCGGCGCCCACGGCGTACATCTTAACGCCCGTACCGTCGGACCATATCTCGTCGAAGAAGACTTCAGCGCCGGCGACGAGCGAACCCTCCGCGTCGACGAAGGACGCGCGGACGTAGCACGCCGGCTGGCCTTCAGTCGGGTCCGGCGACAAAAGCGCCGCCGTCACGTCGGGGCCCTTCACGTCGGCCCGGGCAAGTACGACTTCCACGTTCTCGAGCCTATCGCCGCCGAGAATAGTGGGTAAGGCCGCGGCCTTCCCGGCCGAGAAGCCGTAACCGCCTACCAATTCGGCGACGCCGTCTTCGTCCTCATCGACCGCGGCGACCAAGTAATAGCTGGCTTTGGACTCGGAGTTGGGCGGTACGCCCGCCATAACGAAGTTACCTTCTTCGTCGGCCCGGGCATAGCCGACCACTCGCCCTCCCTCCGCGGCCGGGTCCGGCGAGAGCGACAGCCGGACTTCGACGCCGGCCGGCGAAACGCCCTCTTCCAGGATACGAACGCGGCCCGAAATTATCGCCTCTTCGGTGTCCTCGATGGTGACGAACGTGAACCTGCTCTCACGGTAGAGCACGTTGCCGGCGAGGTCCGTCGCGGTATCTTTGACGACCCCGGTATACCGCGTCGCGTAGTCGAGCCGCCGCGCCGGCCTGAAACGAAGAAGTTGCTCCTCGAAGCCCCCTTCGCCGGAAACCTCGGCGCCCAGGTCGTCGTAAAACGCCATCACGTCGGCGACGTCGGCCACGCGCGTCAT
>JAZGGY010000012.1:0-7843 GCA_036480675.1 bacterium
CGAGAACGACACCGGCCCCGACGACGCCAACCACTCGCAACAGGGCATCTTCGCCTGGGCCGGCCCGGGCGTGGCCTCCGGCCGCCGCGACGACCTTAAGATCTACGACGTGGCGCCGACGGTAATAAAGGCCTTCGGCCTCGAGCCCCCCAAAAACGCAATAGGAAAAATCATCGGTTAACGCCGCGATGGCTGGAGTTTTACGGAGAATCCTGGCGTGGGCGGCGTTCGTCGCCGCCGTCGCGTTCTTCTGGGGCGCGACGGAAGCTTTTATTAACTACCGTTGGCCCCCCAAGGGCGTATGGCGGACGGACCTGTGGCTCCCCTCGACGTACAACCGCGTGATCTTCTACGCCGCCGCGGCGGCCGTTATAACCCTCCTGGCAGTTGGATTGAAGGCGCTCATAGAGAGGCGGTGGCCGGGGATACCCGGGCGGTGGAGCGGCGCGATCGCGGCCGCGGCCTTCGTCGCGGTCAACGCCGGCTGGTTGACGCTTGGCCTGATTAACTCCTACGAACTGAACGTCGGCCTATTCAAACTGGACATACAGGAGCGGGCGCCTTTTTTCGGCTACTGGGGGTTCTTCGCGCTCGCGGCGACGGCAGGGGCCGTCGGCCTCGCGTTCGCGTTGGGGAGAAGACGCCGGGCGAGGATAACGGCGCGATACCTCCAGGTGGCGGGTGCGGCGCTTTTCCTCGCGGTCGTCGTTACCTACCACGCGGCCCAAATGCTGCGGCCGCGGGCCACCGGGCCCAACATTATACTCATCGTCCTCGACGCCTGGCGAGCCGATACGCTACGCCCGGATTTGATGCCCAATTTATACTCGTTCAGCCGCGAAAAAGCCCTCTTCTTCGAGCGCGCGTGGACCAACGGGACGTGGACCCTACCGGCGATGGCGACCGCGTTCACCGGGCAATACCACGACACGCATAGGCTTCGCACGCACCCCGACTCGGACCGCCGCAACCCCACGTTGGCGCAAATCCTATACGAGGCCGGTTACGAGACTACGGCTTTCTCCGCGAACCGCATCCTCAACCGCCACAACGCTATAAATGACGGCTTCGAGAATTTCTACTTCCCGGGTTGGAACCCCGTTCTCAGCGGCATACATTTCTACGAAACGAACTGGTACGGCCCGGCGGTCCGCGACGTAATGCACGGCAAACCGACTTACCGGGACAGCCTTACTCTCACCCGGAAACTGGCCTCGTACGCCGCCCGCCGCCACAAGCGACCCTATTTCCTATGGGTACATTACATGGACCCCCACGGCCCCTACAAACCTCCCCCCGGCTACTACGACCCCGACGACGAGAAGTACATCCAGGACTACCGTCCGTGGAACCCCGATCTGCGCGACGCTTACAAGCGGCTGTACGACGGCGAATGTATTTTTATGGACACCTTGTTGGGAACGGTTGTACCCGAGCTGGCCTCGCGGCCGCGCACCGTCGTCGCAATCACTTCGGACCACGGCGAGGAATTCTGGGAGCACCGGAAGTATACGTTCGGCCACGGCAAGTCGGTATACGATACGCTGGTACGCATCCCCTTAATCATCTCCTTGCCGGACCGGGAGGCGGAGGTAGTCCGCACCCCCGTCAGCCTGGTGGACGTCGCGCCGACATTCCTGACACTCGCGGGGCGCGAGCCGCCGCCAACGATGCAGGGCCGGCCTTTCCTCACGCCGGCCGGCGCGGTTGTACACGACGAAGGTCGGCCCGTATTCATCGGAAGCTCTTCTTTCAAGCTCCACGCGAAAAGACCCGAACGCCGGGACGCCGTAATCATTTGGCCTTATAAACTTATCCTATTTCACCAAAAACCCGGGCGACGGGGCGAATACTACGACCTCGCCGCCGACCCCGGCGAGAAGCACCGGCTGCCGCGAGACGACAACGTCAAAAGACTCCGTAGGGCGCTTCGAGCGTGGAGGGCGGAGAATAAACAAGCATACACTTGTCCGGATTATGGGGACGAGGCGGCGCCGGACCTCCGGGCCCTGGGGTATATCCAATAGCTACGATTTCAACGGGCCGGCACGGAAAATAGATTTACCGCATGGTTATCAAAACGTTAAAGAGTGTTTTGGCGTGGGCGACGTTCGTCGTAGCCTTGGCGTTCTTCTGGGGCGCGACGGAAGCCGTCTTCAACTATTTCTGGCACCCCGCCGGGACGTGGTGGGGCGACCTCGTCTACGAATCGGCGTACCGGCGGGCGGTGTTCTACTTCTTCGTCGTAGGCGTGCTCGCCGCGGCCGCGGCCGTCGCGGCGTTAATAATATCCGGCGTCGTGAAACTCCTGACCGGCAAACGGGTGCTGGAGACGGCGCGCCGGTGGGGTACCGCCGCGGCCGTGGCGGCGTTGGTAACTTCCAACGTCGGCTGGCTCGTCATCGGCCTCTTCCGTAAAGGCAAAGTTAAGATCGGCGATTTGGTCGTGAACTTCCGCGAGCCGGCGCCGTTTTTTGAATATTGGCTCGCGTTCGTCGTTCTGGGCATAGGCCTCGCCGTCCTACTAGGCCGGCGCGCCGCGGGAAAGCGATGGTGGCGGCGGGCCGGGAAGGTCTTGCGTGTCGTCGGCGTCGCGGGATTCGCCCTCCTCGTCGCGGCGCACGTCGTCGTCCCCGCCCTCCGGCCCGTTCCCCGAGGCCCCAATATCCTATTCATCGTGCTCGACGCGTGGCGAGCCGACGCTTTTCGCCCGGACCTTATGCCCAAGCTGTCGGCCTACGCCGAAAAAAACGCCGTCGTTTACGAACGCACGTGGGCGTGCGCGCCGTGGACGTACCCCTCGATGGCGGCGTGTTTTACGGGGCACTATCCGGACGCTACGCGGCTGTGGCCCCGCCCCTCGCGCGACCTCCACCGCACCGCGGCGGCGTACCTGCGCGACGCCGGGTACGACACCGGCGCCGTCGTGGGCAACGTCGTCCTGGAACACTATACGCCTATTACCACCGGCTTCGATTACTTCATATACTGGGACTGGCGGCCGCGCCTCCGCGCGATACATTTCTACAGCACCAACTGGTGCTGCGCGCCGGTCCGCCAAAAGTACTTCCCCCGCAAAAGGTACCGGCCCGAGACGAGCCGCACCATCACGCGGCTTACGCGGTCGTACCTCGCCGGGCCGCGCCGCAGGCCGTTCTTTTTGTGGGTACACTACATGGACCCCCACGCGCCGTATAAGCCGCCGCCCGGCTACTACGACCCCGCCGACGAGAAGTTTATAAACAACCATAAGCCTCACTTGCGTGCGCGGGGCGACGCCTACCACCGCCTCTACGAGGGCGAATGCGCGTTCCTGGACGACCTCCTGGAGCAGGTTTTCAAGGCGATACCGGACCCCGACAACACGGTCGTGATTATAACCAGCGACCACGGCGAGGAGTTCTGGGAGCACTACACGTACGGCCACGGCAAGTCGGTCTATGAAACGGTTACGCGCGTACCGCTCATCGTCGCCGCGCCCGGGCGCGAGCCGGCCGTGAGCGACACACCCACCAGCCTCATCGACCTGACGCCGACTTTCCTCCACCTCGCCGGCGTCGACGTACCCGCGGATATGCCCGGGCGGCCTCTCGTGGGGAAGCCGCGGGAGAGTCAAGATAAGCTGATCTTCATCGGCAGCGATTACACCGACCGGAAAGACTACCAGCCGCCGCGGCGAGACGCCGTCGTACTGTGGCCCTGGAAGTTGAGCCTCGAGCACTGGAAGATGGACGCGCCCGGCGAGTACTACAACGTCGAGCAAGACCCGGGCGAGCGCAATCGGCTCCCGGAAGACGACGCGGCCCGAGCGCTGCGCGAAAAGTTGGAAAAGTGGAAGAAAGCTGTCAAGCCCAAGAATACGCAGCCCGCTCGAGCCACGGATTTCGCGGACGCCGCGGACCTCCGCGCCTTGGGTTACATTCAATAGAGCAAACCACCTTGCCGCGAGGAACGCGCCGGGGCAGGCCGGCCCGGCGGGCCGTGACGAACGAAGCGTTTACGCCCGTCGCCGTCGCAAGACGTCTCGGCGCACGCACGTCGGCCCGTATGGAAGACGAGATTAACGCCGCGGCTCGAGCTATGAAAACAGCGTGACCAGGTTAAAAAAAGCTCTCTCTAAAATCGCGTCCCTCATTTCGTTCGCCGCGGCGACGGCGTTCTTTTGGGGCGCGTCGGAGGCGATTATCAATCGTTTCTGGCCGCCCTTCTATACGTGGCATCCTGACCGGCTGTTGGAATCGGCGTACGGCCGCTCGGTGTTTTACGGTTCCCTGTTATTGACGGTAATAATAATCGCCGGCGTTGCGGCCGCGGCAAAAAAACTCTTGACCGCCCGGAACAACGAGGGCGGGAAAACGCCGCCGCGGCGGGGCGCGGTCGCGGCGGCCGCGGTCTTGGCCTCGAGCCTGGGCTGGCTCGTCGCCGGCCGCTTCGTACCCCGCCAGCTGGACCTCGGCTTCGCGACGTGGGCCTTCGACGACGTCGGGCCGTTCCTCGGCTACTGGGCCGTCTTCGCGCTGTTGGGCGTATTCGGGGCGTTCGCGCTGCGGCGCTTCGTCGTAGGGCGGAAGTGGTGGCGGGTAGCCGGGCGGCTCGCGCGCGTCGGCGGGACCGTCGGCTTCGTTGCGCTCGTCGCGGCCCGCTGGGCGGAGGCGACGTTGAGGCCGGTCGCCCACGGCCCGAACGTCGTAGTCGTCGTCCTCGACGCCTGGCGCGCCGACTCGTTCCGAGAAGGCCTTACCCCCAACCTCCGCGGGTACGCGGAGCGAAACGCGATCGTGTACCGCCGCGCGTGGTCCGCCGCCTCGTGGACCACCCCCTCCATGGGTTCGGTCTTTACGGGCCAATACGTGGATACGCACGTCGCACGCTCGGGGCCGCGGGCGGACGTCGTCAGCCCGACGCTGGCCCAATTATTCCGCGACGCCGGATACGAAACTACCGCCTTCGTTGCCAACCGCCTCGTCGACCGGCACAGCCCGCTGACCGACGGCTTCGACAATTTCGTCTATTGGCAATGGCCTCCCCTCTTGCGGGCAACCTGCTTCTACTACACCAATTGGTACGGTCCGGCCGCCCGTACGCTGATGGAGCGTAAGCTGGGCCCCGAAACCAGCCGCGAGTTAACGGTGTTATTGGGAGGTTATCTCGCCCGGCCGCACCGCCGCCCCTATTTCCTCTGGGTCCATTACATGGATCCCCACGTCCCCTACTCGCCGCCCCCCGGGTATTACCTCCCCCGCGATGGAAGGTTTATAAAACAATACCAGCCCAAAATGAAAGGCCGGCGATTCGCCCACCGTCGCCTCTACGAGGGCGAATGTGCGTTCGTGGACGATTTGCTGGCGCCGATGGTCCTCCCCACGCTGGAGGGCGACAATAATTCGATAGTAGTCTTCACCAGCGACCACGGCGAAGAATTTTGGGAGCACGACACGTGGGCCCACGGCAAATCCGTCTACGAACCAGCCGTCCGCGTCCCGCTTTTCATCGCGGCGCCCGGCGAGTCCCCCGCGGAGGTCGACACGCCGGTGAGCCAGGTCGACCTCGCGCCGACCATCCTCGCGCTCGCGGGGCTCGAGGCCCCGACGACGTTCCAAGGACGCCCCCTGCCCCTTTCCGACGGCGAGCAAGAGCCACGGCCTATCTTCGTCGGCAGCGAGTTCACCCGCCCGGGGGAACGCGGCCCGCGGGAAGACGCTATAATCGTCTGGCCCTACAAACTCATAGTGAAGCACGCGGACATGAGCCAACCGGGGAAATATTTCAACCTACGGCGCGACCCGGGCGAGCTGAAGCCGCTCCCGGAAGACGAAATCGCCGCGCGCCTGCGGGTGCGGATAAAGTCCTGGAAGCGGGAAGTCGACCGACAAGGAAGGGCCAAAGTGTCGACGTTGGACGCGGCCGGCGCCGCGGACCTTCGCGCTTTGGGTTATATCGAGTAGGGCCTTCCCCCCGTGCGCAACGTCCCGTAAAGAAGCCCCCCAAAACGTAATACCTTTTATTGATTATTGACTTCGACAGGCGGAGTTGATAGTATTTCCAAAATAACAAAAGGAGCCTAATACGCTGGAATACTTACGCTATGCGGCGCTCGGGCTGGTCCAGGGTTTGACGGAGTTCTTGCCGGTTTCGTCGTCGGGCCATCTCGTCCTGGCGCAACAATATTTGGGGATCGACGCGCCGGGGATCGTCGTCGAAGTAGCGCTACACGCCGCGACGGCCCTCGCTATCCTCATCTACTTTCGCCGGCGCCTGAAGACGATATTCACGGCCGCCGCGGGTGGCAAGCGCGGTTGGTTGAGGTTCGTGGCGCTTGTAGTCGTAGCGTCGCTACCCGCGGCCGTCGTCGGCCTGGCGTTCGAAAGCCAGGTCGAACTCCTCTTCGAAAGTGGCCGGGTCGTGGCCGTATCGCTGCTGTTCACCGGCGGCGTCCTGGCTGCGTCGTCGCTGGTGCGACGCGGCGACGGAAGGTTGGCGGAATTGGGCTTCGCCGCGGCTCTGGCCGTTGGCGCGGCCCAGGCGTTGGCGATTACGCCGGGCGTATCGCGTTCCGGGATGACCATCGTCGCCGGCCTGCTCGTCGGCCTCGCCGGCGCCGAGGCCGCCACGTTCTCTTTCCTCCTCTCGGTACCCGCCGTTCTGGGAGCGGCGGCTTTGGAGGCCACGAAAATAAGAGGATTTCAAGGGGATTGGGCGGGGCTGGCGCTGGCGTTCGGCATAGCGTTCGTCGCCGGCCTAGCGGCCATATATATAGTGCTCGCGTTGGTGCGGGGCCGCGGGTTCGGGTGGTTCGGCGCGTACTGCGCCGCGCTTGGCCTGCTCGTCCTCCTCATATAAAAGGACTTTCCGTAACGCAGGGGGCATCCAAATGAAGCTATGGTCTTGGTTGGTTCCGGTTAGCGTAATATTGGCGGGGGCGGCTTGCGATAACGGGGAAGAACCCGCGCCGCCCGAAGATCAACCGGTCAAAGAGAATACCGTTCAATTGCTCCTCTCGAACGCCTGGGACCCGTACTACGCGCCGGGCGGCGGCCAAATCGTATTAGTGGAGGCGTACCACGTCGCCGTCTACGACCTCGCGACCCGGAAGAAAACTAACATTACGCCGAATTTCGGCTCGGCGGCCCGGGGTCCCCGGAAACCGGCGTGGCTAGTGGGCGACGTCGTGGCGTTCGTGCGCAAGGAAGAAGGAACCGGTAAATACAGATTGTGGACCGTACCGGCGACGGGCGGTGCCATAAAAAAGTACGACGTCGACGTCGACGCCGACTCGTCCCTCGCCGCCGACGAGAGCGGCAAATACGTCTACTACACCGGCGCCGGAGACCAGTTAATCTACCGCCTGGACCTGGCGTCCGGCGAAACGCTGAAAATTACGTACGGCCACATACCGGGGTTCGCTCTCTACAACGCGGTGCAAAAACCCGGCGCCAATTTCGTATACTACGTCGAGCGCCAGATACCTTTTAACTCGCGGCCCCACACCGAATATATCAGCGAGAAAAAGGCCGAGGGCACCGGCATACCGAGGATCGTCCTCAATACCGACAAACCGTTCTTGGAAGGCTTGACCGCCTCGCCGGACGACAAGTACCTCATCTTCCCACACCGCGACGGCCTGTTCGCTTACGAACACAGAGCGGGCGCCAAGACCTGGCTCACGCGCGCCCCCGACAAGTGGACCAACAAGGACCGGAGCCCCCGGTACGCGCCGGACGGTACCCATTTCGTATTTACGAGGGCCAATAATATCTACATCTGTGAAGCGCTGTAATTATGGCCGGACGTAGCGGCAAAAAGAAGGCGGACTCGGGATTCAAATACGGCCGCCAACTATTGG
>JAZGGY010000013.1:0-5396 GCA_036480675.1 bacterium
CGCCGTCGAAATGGAAAGCGCTGGTGCCGTCCGAGGCCCAGACGTCGTTGTCTCCCACTACGGCCAATAGCTTCATAGAGCCGCCGTTAAGGCCGTCGGTGGGAACTTCGTTCCACGTCTCGCCGTCGTAGCGGAAGACCGCCGGACCGGGGATTTCTCCGCCCTCGCGGTTGCCGACGGCCCAGCCGTTCTTTTCGCCCTGGAAATCGATAGCGGTTAGCTTGGCCCCGAGTTCGCCCGCCAGGAACAGCGCCACTTCCCAGTTCGTGCCGTCGTACCGGAAGATGAGCGCGTCGGCCGCCCCGGTCATCTCGTTGTACCGGTAGCCGCAGGCCCAGCCCGATTTCTCGCTCAGCATCTCTATGTCGGTGAGGACCGTGTCCGGCGACGACCACGCGATGTCCCAATAATGGACGCCGCGCGAACCCACCGGGCCGTCGTCCCCGCCGCAGGCCGTCAAAATCGCGGCTACGATTGCCGTTATAAATACTACCCTCTTCATGATAACTCCTTTTATCGCCGATGACCCCCGTCGCGCCCTAAAAGTACCGCGTTATCATAAACCGGTGACTAGCCGGTTTAACGACGTCCTCGAAAGGCACGAACAGCGAAAGGTTGTTTACCGTTAGTTGGCTCCCTCGATAATCGTAATTTATCAACCAATCGTCGTCGAATTTATACGTCAGGCCGCCGAAGAAGACGTTGCGCGGGTAACCGAAGAGGTTTTGTTCCCACCCGATTTTGGCCGCCAGGTTGTCGATGACCCAACGTTCGACGCCGAGCCGCGTGAAGGTGTGGTAGGCGGAGAGCTGGAGTTCGTCGACCTCGAAGTTGTCGTCGTCGTAGACGTCGGCCGATATAGTCAAGCGGTCGTAGCCGTAGTCGAAGGCCAGGGTGGTTTTTTCGTCCGGGTAGAAGGCGAGGCCGCCGCCGAACTTGACGTGCCGTTCGCCGGCATCGGCCAGCCGGTAATCCTGGGTCGTGCGCTCGCCGAACGGGCCGACGAGGTCCCAACGCTCGCCCCGCCGGTCGACCCTTATACCGGGTATGAACTGCAGCTCGAGCATCCCGCCCGCCCGCAGGTTGTCCAGGAGCTTGTACCGGCCGCCGCCCTCTATCGTGACGCCCACACCGTTGAGGTCGACGTCGCCGGCGGAACCTTTGCTCGCGACACCCACGAGTTCTTCCTCGACGCTCTCGTCGCGCCAATTTAGCGTGCTGCGCAGGATACGGACGCCGAAGGCGCCGCCGACGTCGTACGCGCCGCCCGGTTTGAACGAATAACCGCCCTTGACGCGATACTCCTTGAGCTCCCGCCGGCCCCACAGCGTGTCGAAGCGATGCGTTCCCTCTTCGCCGGGCGCCGGCAGGTACTCGAAGTCGTATTCGCCCTCCAACCTCTCGGGTTTAAACGAGAACGAAATGCCGGCGAAGTGGGGCTCGAGCGCCGCGGCGCCCACGGCCGTAATGCCGTAACGCTGGCTCACGACGTCGACGTCAATCCAGCCGTCGTCGGTGGTGAAGAACGAGTCCAACGTTATACCGGCGCCGTTGTATCCCATCGACGCCGCGTCGCGGTTGAACTCGAACGAGCCGCCCGCCATCCAGGGGCCGAAGCGATACGCGCCCAGCGCCATGACGCCCAGGCCCGCAGTGTAGCCGACGTCGAGGCCGGCCCTCTTGTCGGGCTCCGTCGGCCCGGGGCCGGAGGTCCCCTTGTTCTTCGAGTAGCTGAAGCCGCCGAAGCTCAGGTCGCCGCCGACGTCGCCCGCTATGAATATCTCGTCGAAGAGGGTGAAATCGGCGGGGTTGGCCAGGTAGGCGCGATATTTGTTCTGTTCGGCGTAGAACTCGACGTGGGTGCCGCCGTCAAAGGCCGGGTAGTCCACGACCTTGGCCGGCGGCGCCGGCGTAGGGGCGGCGGCAGGCGTGGGTGCCGTCGTCGCGGGGGGCTCTTGCCCAAAGGCCGCGAGGGCGGTAGCGAAAAAGATGACAATACTAGTTACCGAGCGCATCCTCACCTCGCAGGTACGGCCGCTCGTGCGCGGTTTTTGTTATGGGCCCACCAGGATTCGAACCTGGGACCGACCGGTTATGAGCCGGTGGCTCTATCCATCTGAGCTATGGGCCCGCTTCCCTGCATAACAGTATAGAGAGCCAATATTCGTTTGTCAAGCTTTTTTAAATTAACTAATTAACGTCGCCCGCCCTGACAACTCGATTGAGCGATATTTAGCAGCCTTTATGCTCGCGGGGTGTTTCGCGAAAAAGCGGCCCTCGCGGGCCGCCTTAGTTTCGGTGCAGGGATTGCAGCTTAGAAATAGTAGTTGATACCGAATAGTAGCTCTATTAACTGGCTCCGGTGCTCGGACCTGACGAAACCGCGGACGTTGTAGTCTTTGTAATAAACGACCGGCTCGTCGAAGAGGAACGTGTAGCGCGGCCCCGCTTCTACGGCCAAATTGCCGCCGAGGAAATAACGCGCGCCGCCCTCAACATATAGGCCGCCGTACCAATCGATTGCGGTATGGCCACGAGCTTCCGCGGACTCCCGGGCGATCGCGGCGCCGCCGCCGGCGAAGGGGCTAAAGGGGCCAAGGGGGAACGCGTAGTCGGCGCCGAAGGTCGTAATATACGTCGGTAGTGAAAGGACGTATTTTACTTCCGGGTATGTGATCGGCTCTTCGCGGTAGATTAGGTTGTTGTAACCGAAGCCTATGGCGACGTTAAGGCCCTCGTAGACGCCAAAGGATACGCGCCCCTTGAAGCCGCCCTTGCTGAACTCCTTGCCGCTGTATTCGTCCATTTCGGTTGCTTCGCCGACGACCCGGGCCGGCGCGTAGAAGGCGCCGACGCCCACTTCGAGCGCGAACGTCGTTACCGCGAACGTAACTACGCTTAAGACCGTAATAGCTGTTATCTTGCCCATCCCGTTACCTCCCGGTCGTTGTTTGTGCGTTGAGATTTAGTATCGTATTAATTTTACTTGGGCCCGGCCTTTTTGTCAATCCTTATGTCTTTACGATTATTTGTACCGGGGGCGCGTCCGTTGTTGCACGGTGTTCGCCTTAAAACGGCCTTTTCGTTTTTATTAATGGCGCGGCTAATTTTACTGCGTCAAACGAGCCTCGGTCAATACCGCGGCCCCGCGCGAAAAGGCATAGGCAATAAAAAAGCGGCCCTCGCGGGCCGCCTTAGTTCCGGTGCAGGGATTACAGCTTAGAAGTAGTAGTTGATACCGAATAGTAGCTCTATTAACTGGCTCTGGTGCTCGGACCTGACGAAACCGCGGTCGTTGAAGCGGTCGTACGCCACGACCGGCTCGTCGAAGAGGTGCGTGTAGCGGGGCCCCGCTTCTACGGCCAGATTGCCGCCGAGGAAATAACGCGCGCCCCCTTCTACGTACAAGCCGCCGTACCATTCTGTTATTAAGGTTCGGCCCAATGTGAATTTTGGTTTTTCCCGGGCGATGGCGGCGCCGCCGCCGGCAAAGGGGCTAAAGGGCCCGAAACGGAAGCCGTAGTCGGCGCCGAGGGTTGTGATAAACATCGGTATTGAAAGGACGTACCATGCTCCTGTGGTAATGGGTTCTTCCCGGTAGACGAAGTCTTTATAACCTAACCCTAACGTTACGTTAAGGCCTTCGTAAACGCCGAGGGAGACGCGGCCTTTGAAGCCGCCCTTGCGGAACTCCTTTCCGCTGTATTCTATTTCGGTTGCGCCGCCGAAGACTCTACCAGGCGCGTAGAAGGCGCCGACGGCCACGTCGAGCGCGAACGTCGTTGCCGCGAACGTAACTACGCTTAAGACCGTAATAACTGTTATCTTGCCCATCCCGTTACCTCCCGACCATTTTTGTGGCGTACGATTTCTTATCGGATTAATTTTACCTGCACCCGGCCGTTTTGTCAATTCTTTCGTCGTTAGGTGATTTGTAAGGCTGGCGAAAAGCGGCCCTCGCGGGCCGCCTTAGTTCCGGTGCAGGGATTGCGGCTTAGAAGTAGTAGTTGATACCGAAAAGTAGCTCTATTAACTGGCTCCGGTGCTCGGACCTGACGAAACCGCGAACGTTGTAGTCTTTGTAATAAACGACCGGCTCGTCGAAGAGGAGCGTGTAGCGGGGCCCGGCCTCCAGCGCTAAGCTGTTAACTACGAAGTACCGCGCGCCGCCCTCGACGTACAAGCCGCCGTACCAATCGATTGCGGTATGGCCACGAGCTTCCGCGGACTCCCGGGCGATCGCGGCGCCGCCGCCGACGTACGGCCGAAAGGGCCCGGTTGGGAAGGCGTAGTCAGCACCGAGCGTCAAAATGACCATGGGTATAGATTCTACCGCGGGTTGCTCTTCCATCCAGAGGAGGTACCTACGGTATACGAATTCGTTATAACCGAACCCAACGGCCAGGTTGAAGTCTTCGTAGATGCCCAAGGAGATGCGGCCTTTAAAGCCACCCCGGTCGACACCGTTGTTAACGCTCGCGCCGCCGGCGACGTAGCCCGGCGCGTAGGAGGCGCCGACGCCCACGTCAAGCGCGAACGTCGTTGCCGCGAACGTAACTACGCTTAAGACCGTAATAGCTGTTATCTTGCCCATCCCGTAACCTCCCGGTTTGATTTCAAACGGTACGTTCGTTTACGGTTGGAAGTTTAACGTCGTTGGGGCGGTTTGTCAATAGCGAGGGTCGCCCCCGCGACCGGTCGTCGCGCCGGGAAGAGCGGCGTACGTACTTAACGCCGCGCGTTTTATGTTAGAATGAAAAGATGGCCAAGGTCGGTACTATAGTCGAGGAGGCTGCGGCCTTCGCCCACCGCGCCTGAAGCGGGCGGCGAAGGACATACGGTCGCTACCTTTCGTATCGTCGGTCGAACGTCGGATATGGCGGCCTTGAGGAGGTACGCTTGAACGCCGATAACGAGTTCGCGCCGCGGGAGCTGGCCGGCGAGGCGGGCGCGCTGTGGCTCAATAGCGTGCCGGCCTTCGACGGCGTGACGGCCGCGTTCGCGACCAGGAAAACGCTGAAGGAGGGGCCCGCGGCGGCGTTCGCCGGCAAACCGCTCGACGATAACGGCCGCGTAAACGAGGAGTACGTCGCGCGCTTATGCGCCACGCTGGGGTTCCCGTACGGCCGGCTGGCGACGTGCCGCCAGGTCCACGGGACCGAGATATGCCGGGTCGCGTTGGCGGAGCGGCGGTGGTGCGGCGAGTGCGACGGCCTCGCCACGGACGTCGTCGACGCGCCGCTCGCCGTGTTTACGGCCGACTGCGTGCCGATAGTGATGTGGGCGGCGCGGCCGGGCGCGCTCGCGGTCTTGCACGCCGGGTGGCGCGGGACGTTGGCCAAAATAGCGGCGGCGGCGGTTTCGCGGCTCGAAGAGTTCCGGGGAGCTCGAGCCGG
>JAZGGY010000014.1:0-3602 GCA_036480675.1 bacterium
GGCGTTGCGTTCACCACGTAAGGAAAAATTCCACCAGGGCGTGACCCACGAAGCCGGGCCAGATGCTGCCGGTCCGGCGGCGCAACGTCAAGCTGAGGAAGCTAATCGCGAGGGTTAGGCCTATGAACGTCGCCGCCTCAAGTGCGTTCAGGCGGGAGAGGAACGGGGCGTACCAGGCGGCGCCGGCCAACGTTAAAAGCGCGACGAGTACGTGGTTGGCCGCCGCTGGCGCGCGGGGCCCGGCGATCGCCGTCGCGAAGCCGTATACGAATCCCGGCCACAGGAGCTCCCACGCCAGCGGCCCGAGCGTGAAGAAAAGCGGCCCGATTCCCGCGAACGGGCTTGAGTAGAACGGCTTGACGTGATTGACGGCCACCGCGGCCGCGGCTAAAGCGACCAGGACCACGTACCCGTATAGAGGCCAACCGGCTCCTTTCATCCGGGGGACGCCGACGCCGGCAAACCGCCTGAATAGTAGGACGCCGACGGCCAGGAGGAAAAGGTGTATGCCGTCCCGCAGCGCGTCGACGGAGAAGAGGTGGGAATGGTAGAAGCGCAAGCCCCTCAGCCACGCGTACGCGGCGACGCGCCGCACGGCGTAACTGTACGCGAGCGCGACCGCGAGGAGCGCGCCGACGGCCAGCGCCCGGGCAAGGGCGACGGCGTATTCCCGGTAGCGCCTCGATCTGCGGCGGGAGGTCACGTCCGTGATTTTATGATATAATAGGGTCTGGTTGCAAACGATACGTGAGGGGGCGTAAGAATGGGTCATCCGGTTCGCGAGTAAAGCGCGGCCGAGTTTTAACTTGACTTGGAGTCGCGCTTTTATATATTATACATGAACCGCGCCGCGGTAGCTCAGTTGGTAGAGCACTGGACTGAAAATCCAGGTGTCGCCGGTTCAACTCCGGCCTGCGGCAAATTTTTAATATCGGCGGGGATTATGAGACCGGCGTTCTTAATTATAATAGTTTTTGCGATAATTCTCGGCTGCGCGGCAACGCCAAGCGTTGGGGGGCCGACGTGGACGGGATATATTTACGACGAAACAACGAAAACGCGGTTCGACCTTATAGCTCCCAGCGACGACGTGACGGTTAGGTTTAAAATCCCGCCGGACTCCCATTTCTACTGCCGCGTCTACGGCAAGACCGGTAATTTACTGGGCGATTTCGATTTAAAGAAAGGCGAAACGATAGAATTGACCGGGGGCGGGAAATTCTCTTTAGAAATGTATTCGCGCGACGATAGCGGTTACTGGGCGGTGACGTTGGAAGAATGAACAGGACGGCGTTAAGGACATTACCGGTCTTAATAACGGTTTTTATTGGCGTCTCCGTCACCGCCGTTTTAGCCGAAGCCGTCGACTTCTCCGGCTACCTCTACGACGAGCGGACCGAGGCGCGCTTCGACGTATACACCGAGACGCAGCTCCTCGACGTGACGTTTACGTACCCGGCGACGGCCGACTTTCACGTTAAGGTGCTCGGCCAAACCGGCAAGGAGTTGGGCGACTTCACGCTGGCCGAGGGGCCGGTAATACAGCTCAAGGGCGGCGGCAAGTTCACTTTCGTCGTATATACGGACTCGGGCGGCGGTGCGTGGACCGCCTTCTACGAACGTTAACCCCCAACGGAAGGAAATGGCGATGAAAAGGATAGCATGGGTACTGGCCGCGGCGATGGCGCTCGCGGTGGCGGCGTACGCCCTCGACGGAAGCATAAGCGGTTATATTAAAGATAATACCGACGAGGACGAATTCGCCCTTTTAGGTGACTCGGGCGATATCGACGTCATCTTCGACTGGCCGGCGGGAACCGAGTTCTGGGTTACCGTCTACGGCCGGGACCACAACGAGTTGGGTGATTTCGACCTTACCGAGGGCGATACCGTCAATTTGACCGGCGGCGGCCTCTTCTTCCTCGAGGTGTACAGCGTAAGCGGCGCAGGCGCCTGGGCCGCGGAGTGGTCCGATACTGACTAGGAAGACGCCAGGATAGCTCAGTTGGTCAGAGCAGCTGATTCGTAATTAGCAGGTCGCGGGTTCGAATCCCGCTCCTGGCTAACAAAGCCCCCTGGTGAGAGGGGGGCTTTTTCTGTTGGCGGGCAACGCGCGTTATTTCCGCCTTAACACGATATTTATAACCTCTCCCACTTCGGGCGCGCCCAGCAGTCGGGCGAAAAGGACGTAGATAGGGAGCGAGGCGGCGACCACCAGCAGGAGCGCGCCGGCCTGTGGCAGCGTCGCCGCCGGTACGAAGCGCTCGAGCGCGACGCGGGCCGCCACGAGCAGCGCGGCCAGGAGGATGCTCGCGCCGCCGAAGCGCAGGCCGGCGACGGCTATCCGCCGGAAGCCGATGGGCCCTACGGCCCGGCGCAAGCGGTGAAGTAGGTAACCCAGCGTACAGGTAGTCGATATCGAAATCGCGAGGGCAATCCCGGGCCCTTTTAACAGCAAGGCTAAGATGACGGTTAAGACCAGGTTGCTAACCAGCGCTACGACGCCGCCCCGTATCGGCTCCTTGGGGAGCTTGAGGGCGTAGAACGCCGGCATCACTATTTGCATCCCGACGAAGGCGAAGAGGCCGACGGCGAAGGCGCCGAGGATGACCGACGTGGCGGCGGCGTCCGCGGCGGTGAACGCGCCGCGCTCGTAAATCACGCGTACCAACGGCTCGCCCAGAACGATGAGGCCCGCGGTCGCGGGGAGCGATATGAAAAGCGACGCCCGCAACGCGAAGGAGACGAGGTCCTTAAAAGTATCGATCTCGCCGCGCGCCGCGTGCCGGCTGATGCGCGGCAGTAGCGCGTTCGCGAGAGAGAAGCCGAAGACGCCCATCGGAAACTGCAACAACCTTTCGGCGTACATAATGAAAGACACTACGCCGACGCCGACGAATGAGGCCGTGGCAGTGCTGATTAACAGGTTGATGCGAACGACGCCGAGGGAGAACAGCGCCGGGACCATCAAAATGCCTACTTTTTTGATCGCCGGGTGGCGGAAGTTGAAGCGCGGCCGGAAGCGAAAGCCGACTTTGCGCAGGCTCGGGACTTGGATTAAAACCTGCGCCACGCCGCCCGCTAACACGCCGACGGTTAGGGCGTATATCTGCTCTTGAGGGGTTTTGCCGAAGAGGGGCACGAGGATGAAAAGCGACGCCAGCGCGAAGACGTTCATAACTATGGGCGCGGATGCCGGGACGGCGAAGCGGTAGAACGAGTTCAGGACCCCCATAGCGAGCGCCGACGTCATCATGAACAACATATAGGGGAGCATTATGCGGGCCAGGTTGGCGGTCAAGTCGAAGGTCGCGGGGTGACGCACGAAACCCGGCGCGATTACGGCGACCACCGCCGGCATCGCCAGAATTCCCAGCGTGACGACGATTACGACGCACGTGAGGAATAGCGTATAGAGGGTTTGCGTGAAGCGGAACGCGCCGTCGCGGCCTTCTCGCTCGAGTTGTTCGGTGAACACCGGGACGAAGAAGGCGGACATCGCGCCCTCGCCCAGCAAGCGCCGGAGGAGGTACGGTATGACGTACGCGATCCGGAAGGCGTCCGTGACCCAGTTGGCGCCGAAGATACCGGCGAACGCGATC
>JAZGGY010000015.1:0-4385 GCA_036480675.1 bacterium
CGTCGATTAGGTAGCAGAAGCCCTCGGCGTGGTCGGGGAAGGCGTGGTGGAGGCCGCCGCCGACGTTCATCGCCGGCTCGCCCCCCTCGAGCGCGAGCCGCGCTGCGGCGATCGAGCCGCCCGCGCCCAAAAGGAAGGCGCGGGCTATCCCCTCGGTCAGCGCCATCTCGGAGGAAGCGGTGCGATGGGTGCACCGCGCCGCCAGGACGTCGTCCAGGTACTCGCTCGTGTGGACCAGCTCGAGTTCCTCGCGGGTGGCCGGCGAGGGTTCGACCACTTCACCCAGGACGCCCTCCGCCTCGAGCCGCTCGACGATAAGGCGGTACTTCTCGATGGGGAAGACGTGCCCCTGCAGGTCGGCGAGATATTGGGGGGAGTAGACGATGGGGATGGCGCTCATATCAGAAGGACAACGTCAGGCCGTATACCGGCGTCGGCTCGTCGCGGCCTACGCGGTACGCGGTTACGTAGGGCGTCGCTGAAATGCGGGAAGAAGCGGCGTCGGCCTCGGGTTTCTTGACGCGGTTGTACACGTACGCGTTGAGGAAGGCGTTGGGGAACAGGCCGCACCACAACCCCAGCGCGACCCGGCTCCTCGCGTCGTAATCGCGGAATATCGCGTTGCCCAACGCGGCGGACGCCGCGGCGCCCGCCAGCGTTGCCGCGGTGGGTACGAGGTAAGCCGTACCCGGGTTGGACGATGGCGCGCCTACTCTCTCTCCCACCCCCATAATCCCGAGCGTCATCGCGAACGGGTAACTCCCCATAACGGCGGCTCCCAACCAAAAGGCTTTCCCTGTTTCGTCTTCCCCTTCGGCGATTACAGCGAAACCAAGGAGTACGGGGGGCAAGGCCGTTGCGACGCCGGCAGCCGCTTCGCCCAAGAACAAACCCGTCCGGAAGCCGCCGGGTTCTCCGCCGTAGGCCGCGAGCGCCGCCGCCATAACCGCCGTTAGCGTTGCGGCACTTTTCCTGATTAGAAGGATACCGTTATCCCCCAGGTGGGTGTGAGTTCCTCCCCTCGCGGCCCGACCCGGCAAACGCCGAAAGAGGGCTCGAGTTTCATCGAATACCCCGGGATTTCGTAGAAGTACGGCTTTTTGAGGACGTTGTAGATGGCCGCCGCGGCGAACCCCGCGGGGATAACGGCGTAGAAGGCCGCGTTCAAGGCGCCGGCGTCCTTGTCGTCCTCGGTGAGGGCGTAGGCTATGCCGCCCGCGCCGCCGACGATGCCGCAGAACGTGGCCGTAGTGGCGAGGAACAGGACGCCGCGGTTGGCGGAGCGGTGGCCCGACGTCTCGCCGACGACGTATATCCCCAGCGACGCGACGAGCGGCGCCGCGGCGTAGATGGCGTACGACGCCTTCTCGCGGCCCGTCCCGTCGTTCTCGGCGGGGTCGCCCCCCACGGCGTAGCCGGCGACGAAGAACGCGACGCCCACGGCGCTCCCCACCGCGGCCTCGCTGAAGAAGAGCGCGTCGGGCGTACCGCCGGGCTCGCCGGCCCGAGCGGCCGCGGCGACGCACAAAATGCTGACGACGATGGTTGCGGCCTTGGGCATCCTGAAATTTAAAACTGTAGGACCGGGGCGAAGAACAGCGTGAAGCCGACGGGACGTTCTCTCGGGGCGACGTCGTCCAGCGTCGTAATGCGATTCGTGATTTCGAACCCGCCCGTTATCCCGAAATACTTCGCCACCCGGTACGTCGCGACGGCGGCGGCCGCCAGCTCCAGCGTCTTCCACTCGGCGTCGAGGGGCGACCAGGTGCGTTTGGATTCCGGCGGCGGCGTTTCCGTCCACGCTACGCCGCCCTGTTCGTTAAACGCGACGCCGACGCCGCCCCACGCCGCGCCCGACAATCCCTCGTCGTTGGCGAATCTTACGCCGCCCAGCGCGAGGACGCGCCGACTCGTCGTCTCGCCGTCGGTGTACGTAAGAGGCGTGTAAAAACCTTTCTGCCGCTCGCCGCCCTCGTAATCGTAATCCTTGAAGCGGCTCTGGCGGTAGTTCAGGCCGACGACGGGGGCGACGTCTTTGTCGCTGAAGGCCACGAGCGGCGTAACGTCCGCGCTGTAGTAACGCCGTTCCCATTCGTCTACGTATACGTCGGAGGAGGTATCGCCGGAGTCGGTGGGCATTATCGCGCCGCGGACGTACACCGACGCCGGCCCGACGTGCACCGCCAACGACAGGCCGTAGACGGCGTCACCCTCTCCCGGCGGCCTGGAGTCGAAGCCCACGGCCGGCCCGACGTCTACGAGCGCCGCCGCTGAGCCTGCGCAAATCATTAAGAATGCAAGGATTAAGCGGGATTGCATAACTCGGGTCTCCTTAGAAATTGAACGAAGTATATACGTAGAAGCCGCCGCCGCCCTCGCCGTCCGCGTGTTCGTCGGCGGAATTTTTTACGAGGTTGTAGGCCAAGGTCGAGGCCGCGGGCGCCGCCAACATACCTATTAGCAGGCCTTTATATCTCGCCGCGAGGTAGCCGGCCGCGGTCGACACGTACGCCGCCGCCACCGCGGCGCCGACGCTCGCCCAGTCGTTTTGGGAGTCGTCGCCCCATATCTCGCCGGCGCCGTATACGCCGAGGCCCACGCCCGCGGGGTAAGCTATGATCAGGCCGTACAGGCCGCCGCCGGCGAATTCCTCGTTCGAGAACAGGTTGCCCACCGGGATACCGGCCAGGCCGACGCCGATGCCGCCGGCGTAACCGCAACCGACCTCCGCGGCCACGACGCCGGCGCCGTCCGCCCACGCAGTCGCGGCAACCGCGGCGATTATCATTATCAATAGCTTTAAAAGCCGCACGCGAAATAATACAACGGCTCGCTCGCCTTGTAAACATAAACCGACGCGTAATTTTCGGTTGCGCCGTCCTCGAATGTTAATTATTATAGCGCCGTGCGTGCGAAGCCGACGGTAATAATATTGGTTATCGCGGCCGCGCCGGTGTGGGCCGTTACCTGGGCGGGCCTGCCCTTCGGGTATTATACCCCCGATACCGGCCCGGCCTTCGGCGCCTACGCCGCGGCCTTCTTCCGCCTTCCCGAAAGCCTGCCCGATACGCGCGACTCCTACGTCCAGCCGATGGCGGTCTATACCTGGCACCGCCAGTTCCGCTTCGACCTCAACGGCGACCTGTACTCGCCGACCGGCGATTGGCGGCTGTTGGCCGAGGACCGCTTCGAGAAGTACCCCACGGCGTTCTGGCCTCCCCCCGGCTCCGAAGACGTGGCCAAGGTGTATTACGCGCGCTACACGCGCAAGATGCTACGGGCGGACGTCAAGGGGTACCGCCGCGTCGTCGGGCCGTTCTACGGCGGCCTGGGCGCGTACGTGGAGAACTACGAAATCGTCGAGTGGGCGCCGGACGCGGAGGTTTTGCCGCCGGGGTACCTACCCGGGCCGGGGGCGTACGCGCCGGGCGTAGATGGGGGCCTTGTAATAGGCCCCACGGCCTTCGCCGAGTACGATACCCGCGACCGCCGCCATACGACGACGGAGGGTCTATTCCTGCGGGGACGGTTTTCCGTCTTCGACGAGGGCGCCGGCTCGGACTACTCGTTCCGGTGGTACGAAGCGGACGCGCGGTTCTTCTGGGCGGTGGAGCGGCTGGGCCGGAAGTGGACCTGCGCCAACCGGTTGTTCCTTTCGGGGCGGGACGGCGCGCCGCCGTTCTGGGCGATGGCGGAGCTGGGCGGCTCCGCGCTTCTGCGGGGCGAGCCGGAGGGGCGGGCGCGGGGCCGGTGGCTGATAGCCTACCAGGAGGAGGTCCGCGTGCCGCTGTGGTGGCGGCTGGTGGGCGCGGTCTTCGTGGACGTGGGCGACGTCGGCTTTACGGTGGCCGACTTCTCCTTCGACCACGCGATGCTGACGGCCGGCGGCGGCCTGCGCCTCGACCTCGTGCGCGGCGGCGAGGCCCGCGTGCGCGTCGACTACGGCCGCGGCAAGGACTCGCAGGGGATTTACCTGGTATTCGACGAGGCGTTTTAAATATTAAACGTAGGGGCCGACCTTAAGGTCGGCCCGCGGCGGCGTAGTATAATCGGGGCGAACGGCCGTTCGCCCCTACTTTTTCCCTTATAGATATTAAAAAGACAACGTAAGGCCGTACACCGGCACCGGCGCGCCGTTGCCGGCAGTAGTTACGGCCACGTAAGGTTTTAAAGTAGGGCCCCGGCTTTCGGCCGGCGTCTGGGCCGGTTTCTTCGCTTTGTTGTATACGTACGTTACGAGTAAGGGCTTAGTTAAAATATCGGTTATTAACGCTTTGGTGTAGGCACCTTCGTCGATATCGTCGGAGGCGGCGTCGACCAGGGCCGCGGTGCCGGCCAGGGCAAGCGTTTGACCGTACGCCGATAATACGGTTATGCCAAAGGCG
>JAZGGY010000016.1:0-2220 GCA_036480675.1 bacterium
GTACGTCGTGACGTCGTGCGCCGACGGGAAGGCCAACGGCCAGATCGCCAACACCGTTATCCAGGTTACGGCCGACCCCGCGCGCATAGCGGTCGCGCTCAACAAGGAGAACCTGACCCACGAGTACGTATCGCGCAGCGGCGTCTTCGGCGTCTCGGTACTGGATAAGGAGACGCCGACGCCGTTCATCGGCCTCTTCGGCTTCAAGTCGGGCCGCGACGTCGACAAACTGGCCGAGGTGGAACACAAGGAGGGCTCGAGCGGTTGCCCCGTCGTCACGGAGAACGCCCTCGCCGTAATCGAGGCCGGCGTCGTCGGCACGCTCGACGTCGGGACCCATACCATCTTCGTCGGCGACGTCGTCGCGGGCGAAGTACTTCGCGACGGCGAACCCCTTACGTACGCCTACTACCGCGACGCCAAGAAAGGTAAAGCCCCCAAGACGGCGCCCACGTACCGCGCCCCGCCGCCGGCGGCGGCGAAAGCAAGGAGCGACGTCAAGATGCAAAAGTACGTGTGCCGGGTATGTGGTTACGTCTACGACCCGGCCGCGGGCGACCCGGATAACGGCGTCGCGCCGGGGACGGCCTTCGAGGATTTACCCGACGACTGGGTATGCCCGGTGTGCGGCGCGGCGAAGGACCAATTCGAGCCGGAGTAATAGGCCAAAGCGAGGTACGATTTATGCAAAGGTACAAATGTCTGGCGTGCGAGTACGTCTACGACCCGGCCGCGGGCGACCCGGATAACGGCGTCGAGCCCGGGACGCTTTGGGAGGACGTCCCGGACGACTGGGTATGCCCGTTGTGCGGCGTCGGCAAGGACCTGTTCGAGGCGGAATAGCGGCGCACATACGGCTTTGGCCTTTAGCGTCGATTTTCTTTGACATTAAAGCGTTTTTATTATAAAATCCCGCGATGGACATAGGCCTGTTAGGCCTGCCGAATGTCGGCAAGTCCACGCTCTTTAACGTTTTGACCGGTTGCGGCGCGGCGGTAGGTCCCTACCCTTTTACCACCGTCGAGCCCAATAAGGCCGTGCTGCCGGTCCCCGACCCCCGGCTCGAAGAATTGGCCGCGCTGGTGGGCGCCGAGGAATTCCGGCCCGCCCGCTTACGCGTTGTCGATATCGCGGGCCTGGTCGAGGGCGCGCACGAAGGCCTCGGCCTGGGCAACCGCTTCCTGGCGCACGTCCGCGAGATGGACGCGTTGTTCTACGTCGTCCGCCTCTTCGCGGACGCGGACGTGGCCTTCGCCGGTCGCAAGGAGGCGCCGGCCTCGCTCGACGGCGCCGGCGACGTCGAGACGTTGACGGCGGAGCTCGCGCTCGCGGACATGGCGACGCTCGAGCGCCGCCTCGAGAAGACGGAGCGGGCGGCGAAGGGCAAGAAAGAGGAAGGCCGCGAACTCGCCGCGCTCGAGAAGTTGCGCGCGGCGCTGGATCAGGCGACGCCGGTGCGAGCGCTGGACCTGGCCGACGACGAACGGCGGTTGGCGCGGGAGCTGTTCCTGCTCACGGCCAAGGCCGCGGTCTACGTAGGCAACCTGGGCCGACCCGGGCGAGGCGAGGAGGAAGAGGCCTTCGCCGCGCTCGAGCGCCGCGGCGCGGCCGACGCGACGCGCGCCGTGGCGGTGTACGGAAAATTGGAGGAGGAGTTCTCCCGGCTCGAGGCCGACGACGAGGCGTGCATGCGAGCCGAGTACGGCCTGACGTGCCGCGCGCGCGACGAGCTGCTCGCCGCCGGCGCCGAGCTCCTGAGCCTGATTACGTTTTACACCGTCGAGGGGACCGTAACGAGCGCGTGGCAGGTTCCTGCGGGTACGACGGCGCGCGAGGGCGCGGCCCGAATCCATTCCGACCTCGCCGAGCATTTCATTCGCGCCGAGGTTATAGCCGCCGCCGATTTGTTGGGGGCGGGATCGCTCAAAGAAGCGCGGGCCGCCGGCCTCGTGCGCACCGAGGGCCCGGAATACGTGATCGCCGCCGGCGACGTCGTCACCATCAAGCATGGCGCGAAATGACGAAATTTCCAAGGAGGAGTGTAATTGAAACCTTTTGAGATGTTAGTTATGATAAAGCCGGGTCTGGACGACGAGGGCCGGGCGGCGTGCCGCGAGCGCCTCGACGGTTGGCTCGCGGAGAACGGCGCCAAGGTCGACGACGTCTTCGACTTGGGCGAGATGTCTCTCGCCTATCCGATTAAAAAGAACCGCCGGGGGC
>JAZGGY010000017.1:0-7874 GCA_036480675.1 bacterium
GCGGCGCTTCGGTTGACGGCGGTTTTACGCCCTATTACGTTGAGCCGAATTGCCCGCGTCGCGGGGTTGGCGCTTCGCGGAGTTATAAAGTAATTTTTCTCACGTAAACGACGTTGGCCGGCCGGTAGAATCACAGCAACGGATTTGAGAAAAAACACGAACGTTATCGTCGTCGGCGCCGGGCCTACGGGGCTCGCCTGTGCGGACCGTCTGGCGGCCGCGGGCCTCGACGTGCTGGTGCTGGAGGCGCAGGACCGCGTCGGCGGTTTGTGTCGGACCGTTTCGCTCGGCGGCGCGACCTTCGACCTCGGCGGACACCGCTTCTTTACGAAAGACGAGGAGGTCCGGGACTACGTCTTCGAGCTGATGGGCGACGGCCTCGAGCTGAGGCGCCGAAAAAGTACCATCCGCCTTTGGGGCAAGGATTTCGCGTACCCGCTGGACTTCAAGAACCTGCTCTTTCGGATGAACCCGGTAACGGCGGCCCGGGCGGGGGTTGATTACCTTTGGGCCGCGGCGCGGCAGAAGTTGGCGCCTCGAGCCGACGTCTCCTTCGAAGATTGGGTAGTGAACCGTTTCGGGCGGACGCTTTACGAAATCTACTTCGGTCCCTACACCCGGAAACTTTGGGGCCGGCCGCCGTCGGAGATATCGGCGGATTGGGCCGCGCAGCGGATTTCCCTCTTAAACCTGTGGGACGTATTTTTATTATTGTTGAAGGTAAAGCGGGAAAAGCCGAAGACGTACGCGACCGAGTTTCATTACCCGACCGGCGGCATCGGGCGGATGTATGAGAAGTTGGCCGAGCGTGCCCGGGCCGCGGGCGCCGAGCTCAGGTTGGACGCCGACGTTTACGAGGTGCGGCGGGAGGGCGGCCGCGTCGTCGGAGTCGCCTTCCGGCAAGACGGCCGCGACGGCTTCGAGAGCGCCGACTTCGTCGTATCGACGGCGCCGTTGCCGCGGCTGGCGGAGATGATCCGCCCCTCCGGCGGGGACGACGTTACGGCCGCCGCGCGCGCTATGGCTTTTCGCGGCCTGAGGTTTTTAAATTTGGTTGTAAACCGCCCGGCCTTGACGGATAACACTTGGGTCTACGTTCCCGAGCCGGAGTATTTTTTCTTCCGCATCCAGGATTTACGCAACTGGTCGCCGTCTCTTTGCCCGTCGGGTAAGTCGGCTTTGGAGCTCGAGATATCGTGCGACGCCGGCGACGAGAAGTGGCGCATGTCCGACGAGGAGATAAAGGAGGTTTGCCTCGCCGACCTGGCGGCAGTCGGCCTCGACGTGGCGGCCGACGTCGACGCGTACGGGAGCTCGTTTAGCGAATACTCGTACCCCGTATACGACCTCGACTACAGGAAAAAGCTTAAGGCGGTTTTAGGATTCGTATGGCCCATGGAGAACTTATTGACGGTGGGAAGGGGAGGCCTTTTCCGCTACAATAATATGGACCATTCGATTAAAATGGGTTTGTTGGCCGCGCGGCACGTCGCCCGCGGCGAGAGCCGCGACGCGATCCTGGAAATCGCCAAGGAACAGTCGGTATTCGAGGCCCCGCACAAGCGGCATTGACGGCCGTTGTATCGGCCGGCCGCGGGTTATTTTGGCGCCGCTTCGGTTTCGCTTGCTACGAAAAATAGTATATCGTAATATGCGTATTCAATAACAAACGTTAATATAAGTTGGGCGAATTCAAAGCGAGAATTGGCTTGAGGATAACTTTAATTTGTGCGTGCATATTGGTCGCGGCGCCGGCCGTTGGCGTCTCGGACGAGTTCCTGGGCGTTGCCGACGCGGCCGACGCGCCTGCGGCGCTGGCGGCGGCGAGCGCCTCGGGACAGTGGGCCCGGGCCGGGTGGCTGGCTATGGTTTACGTCGGCGACGAAGCGCAAGCCCGCGAGTTTTTCGCCCGGGCGTTGGCGGCCGACGCGGACGACGCCGCGGCGCTGGAGGGGGCTGCCTGGCTCGATTTCACGCAGGGTCGGATAGGCGAGGCTTTCGCCCATTGGCGTAGGTACCTCGAGATTTATCCCGACGGCGACGCCGCCGTGGCGTTGGTCTCGACGTTGAGGTTTTTTAACGGCGTCGTCCCCACCTACGGCGAAGCCCCCGACTTCTTACTCGAGCTTGCGGCGCGGCCGGGTTGCCCGCCGGCCACACGCGACTTGGCAGAGCGCACCGCGGAAACGCTCCTTCTGCAGTTCGGTCGGTGGGAAGATGCGGCTGCGCTGGCGCGTGAGCGCGGTTACGTCGACGAATTCGCGCTGTGTGGCATATTCAATAAGTACGGCCTGGCAGACATCGACTATCGGTTTAAACCCGAAGAGAATTTATCGCCGGCGCCGCCCGTCACGTTAGGCGAGGCGGCTTGGCGGCGCGTGGAGGGGCGTTTCGGCCTTGTTGACGTGGAGGGAGTGCTGGGTTTCAACGTGGGCGTCGCGTACGCTACGGTTGTTTTCGACCTCCCGGCGGGGGAGTATTGGTTGGAGGTCCAGGGCGACGATTGGTTCCGTGCCTTCCTGGGCGGCGTGGAGGTGTTATCGAATCATCCGGCTAACGGCCCGAGCCGCTCACTCCACCGCGGCGAGTTTAAGACCGTCGGCGGCCGTCAACGGCTGCTGATTAAAACCCTCAAGAACAACGACCCGATTTTCAATACCGACGGCGAATGGGCTTTCAAAGCGAGGTTTTTGCGTGCGTCGGACCTGGCGCCCGTTGCGGTAACGTCCGAAGACGACGATCTCGCCGGGGGCGGCGTACCGGCGCTACCTTTGGAGGATAAACCGGCACCGGCGCCGGGCGGGACTTTGGCCCAGTTCTACCGCGCGCTGGGCGAGTTCGCCGTCAGCGCGTACAAGGAGGGCGTAAACGAAGTCGACGACGCCTTGGCTGCGGCGCCGTCTTGCGCACTCTTCTACATCGTGGGTGCGTACGGTCGTATTTTGACGGGCGGCGAGTACAATCTAGCGGACGCCAAGTCTCAGCTAAGGCGCGCCCGGGCCGAAGACCCGGCCTGCGTCGTTGCTACGGAAGAGCTTGCCGTATTCGCATCGTACGAGGGAAAACGAGACGAAGCGGTGGATTATTACCGCGAGACGTTGAGGGCGGAGCCGGCGTACGTGTCTTCTGTATGCGGCCTGGTCGATATAGCCGCGCGGGAAGGTTGGGACGCGGAGCTCCTCCGCCAGGGCGAGAGGGCGTTGAGCATCAACCCGGACGCCTACCGGGCGTTGTCGCAACTGGGCGATTACTATTACGACAACGACAATACGGCGCGCGGGGTCGAGTACTACGAGAGGTACGTCGCCGCCAAGGCCGACGACGCGTACGTCCGTTCGGCGCTGGCGGAAGCGTACCTATTCCTTGGCCAACCGGAGAAAGCGGCGCAACAGTACCTCGAGGTCCTCGCCTTCGACCCGTACGACGAGGACGCGTATCTCGGGATGGTGGACCTGGCGGCGAGGCGCGGCGACGAAGGTGCTGCGTTGGAGTGGTTCGCGAAAGGGGCCGCGGCGCTGCCGCGGTCGGCGGAGATAAGGCGGCAGTGGGGTTACTACCTTTGCGGCTTGGGCGCCCGCGAGGAGGGTTTCGGCGTCCTGCAGGATTCGCTGACTTTGGACGTAAGCGACTACCGTACTAGGTACTATTTGGAGCGCGAGGGAGCTCTCCCCGCCGACGCCGTCACGGCGGCGCTTTCCGTCGACGTCGGCGATTTGTTGAAGAAGGAGCTGAAGGGGAGCGATTACGCGCACGCGGACGCGGTTATGCTCCTCGACCAGTCGGTCGTCTATTTAAATGACGATTTTACGTTCCGGGAAACCAACCACAACCTTATTGAGATTATGGGCGACGCCGGGCGGGAGCGCTGGGGCGAGATTACGATTATGTCCGGCGTAGGGACCGAGATCGTCCAGGCGCGGACCCACGCGGCCTCGGGCGACGTCGTCGATGCGGTTTCGATCAAGGATTCGAACGGTTATAAAGTCATATCTATGGAGCGGGTCGTCCCCGGCGCGGTTTTAGAGGTAGCGTACGACCTAAATATCAATAAGCGGATGATCTTCAACCTCCTGCAATATTATTCGCAGCCGTTCTATATGGCGGAGTCGGGCGAGGCGTTGTTATCGACCCGCTTCGCCGTCGTCGTCGACGACGATTTCCCGGCCGACGACCGCTTGGAATTCGAAACGGGAAACCAACGGCTGAAGGCGAAGCGCGTTCGCGGCGACGGCCGCACGGCGTACATATTCCAACGGCACAACGTTCCGGCGATAGTCGAGGAACCGATGATGCCGGCTAGGGACGCGTATGCGCCGTACGTCCGCGTTACGACGATGCCGGACGTCGAGACGTTGGCGGAATGGTATCGGGGAGAGTTGTTCGGGAAGTTCGGCGTCGACGATTTTTTACGAAAGCGCCTGGATGCGGTGGAATTGCCCGAAGGGGACGCCGCCCGGGCGGCCGCGGTGTATTACTTCGTATTGCGCGAGGTCGAGAGCTCGGGCGGCAGCGTATACTACCCCGCGCCGGCGCGCCTTACGGCTTTCCGCGGCCGCGGCCGTACCGTCGACCGGGCGGTGCTCATCGTGGCGTTGTGCCGCGAGCTCGGCATCCCCGCGAAATTGGCGTTGGTGGGAACGGGAGGTTTGAAAAGCGAGTGGGACGTCGTAACGCCGGAGATTTTCGATACCGTTTTGGTATATTTCCCGACGTTCGGGCCCGAGGGCAAGTACGCCGACCCGCTGTTGGACACGTTCGCGTTCGGCGACGTGTGGACCGCGGCCTACGGCAAACCGGCGCTCATAGTTGACGACGCGAGTTTCGAGATAGGACGGGTTCCGACGGCGCCGTTTGAAAAGGATAGTATCGCGCTCGATTTAGACCTCGAGCTCGACTGGAGCGGCGGCGCGAAGTTCAAGGGGCGGCGGGTGTACCGCGGCCTGCGCGGCGCGTACCGCGAGAGCTTTACCAATCCCGAGGACCAAGAGGCCAACGTAGAGGTGAGCCTGTCGCAAATCTTCGCCGCGGCGACCATAGATGATTACAGCTTCGATAATCTGTACGACCTGGCCGGGGAGTTTGCGTTGAACTTCGAGGGGAGCGTCCCCAATTTCGCGCGCGTGCGGGGGGACGAATTGGCGGTACGCGTCGTGCCGTACGAAATCACTTTAGCCAAGGTTTTTATAAGCGCCGAAAAAAGGCGATACCCGCTCCGCATCGAAAGGCCGGAGGCGTGGATAGACGACGTCCGCGTGGAAATTCCGCGCGGGTACGAAGTTCGGTGGATGCCCGGCGACGAATCTTTGCGAGGGCCTAAGGCCGACTACGTACTCGAGCTGGGGTTCGAAGGAGATACGTTGACCATAAAGCGCCGGCTGTTTGTCGACCAAGGTGACATATCGCCCGGCGACTATAAAAAGTTCGTTAAATTCTGCCGAGAGGTTGACCGGCTCGAGAAGAGGGAAATAATACTGGCGCCGAAGCCACTGGATAAGCCGTAGAGGAGAGCTCTTGGCGTTCGTTTTTATATTGGCCCTATTGGATGCGCTGGTGATAATCGTTGCTTTCGCCGGTGCCTACTTCTTCAGGTTCGACCTGTTGCCGATGTTGCCCGGTATAGGTCGGCCGCCTTTCGAGCCGTACTTGTATCCGTTGCCGGTGGTGGTAGTACTTTGGTTGACGATACTGAAAGCACTGGGCCTTTACGACCGACGCGCCCGCAATTTCGGATGGGACACTATTTTCGCGTTGTTGGGCGGCGTTCTGTTGGGGTCGGTTTTCCTGGGGGCCGTCGGTTTTATATACCGCGGGTTTTCTTACTCGCGGTTAGTTTTGGTTGTCGCCGCGGCTTTTGTTTTTGTGGGATTATGCGTAGTGCGCGCCGTGGCGGTTTACGTACGCGGGTACCTTTTAAAGAGGGGCGTCGGGGCGAAGCGGACGTTGGTCGTGGGAACGTCGGTAGCGGCAAACGAGCTCTGCCGACGGTTGCTAAACGGGCCCGCCAGCAATTATTACCTCGTGGGGGCGATAGGGGCAGGGGGCGGCGAGACGGAAGAGGGTTGTAAGGTTTTGGGCGAATTGGAGGATTTCTTCGACGTGGTCGCGCGTGAGAAAGTCGCGGCGGTGTTTTTCGGCGGCGACGTCCCCGACCAGGTTTTGTTGGACCTCGTGTTGGAGTGTGATATCAAGGGCGTCGAGGTTAGAATGTTACCGTCGACGCTCGAGCTCATGGCGTCGAAGGTTTACGCCGACGAAGCGCTCGGGGTGCCGGTCTTCGCCTTAAAGCAGTTCCGCCTTACCGGCTTCAACCGGTTTATAAAACGCGCCCTGGACGTTGGGGCCGCCGCCTTGTCGCTCGCGGCTTTCGCGCCGGCGTGGGCGTTGATTGTCCTGATCATTAAGTTGACTTCTCCCGGGCCCGTCCTCTACCGGCAGGTACGCGTGGGGCAGGATGGCCGGAGGTTCGAATTCTTAAAGTTCCGGTCGATGAGGCAAGACGCCGAAGCGGAAACGGGGCCCGTTTTCGCTAAGGCCAACGACGAACGCGTTACCCTCTTCGGCCGCTTCCTGAGACGCACGTCGCTCGACGAGGTTCCTCAACTGCTGAACGTCCTTAAGGGCGACATGTCGGTCGTGGGGCCGAGGCCCGAGCGGCCTTATTTCGTAGAGAAATTCGTCTCCGACGTACCCCGCTACGTCGAGCGACACAAAGTAAAGTCCGGTATGACCGGCTGGGCGCAAGTTAACGGCCTCCGCGGTAATACGTCCATTGCCCGCCGCGTCGAGTATGATTTGTACTATATCGAAAATTGGTCCCTGTTATTCGACTTAAAAATAATACTGCGTACTTTGGGCCAAGTAATAAGCGGAAAAGGCCAATGAGTTTGTAACGTTCCGCGTAGTGCCTATTAATAGCCGGGGTTCAAAACGCTTTGTGGTGCCTACTTTATTGAACTAAAAGAACGCAGGGATTATTTGGATACTAGGAATAATGTAGTGCCCAATACGCAATACGAGGAAATCTTACCTTCTCCGTCGGTACCCGCCGCTCGCGTCAACCGGGCGGCGTTGCCCTATTGCAATTAAGGCCGTAAACCTATATAATAAGAGGGTCGGTTTTGTAACGGGGCACAGGTAAGTTATGAAGGAAAAAAGCCAATCGCTAGTACGTAATTTCGCAATCGTTGCGCATATTGACCACGGAAAGACGACGCTGATGGACCGGATACTCGAGTTCACCGCGGCGGTCGACCCGCGGCAAATGCGCGAGCAATTCCTCGACGCCATGGCGCTCGAGCGCGAACGCGGCATTACGATTAAGATGCACCCGGTGACTCTTCACTTCCAGGCCGGGGACGGCAACGAATATAAGTTCAACATTATCGATACGCCCGGCCACGTGGACTTCACGTACGAGGTTTCGCGGTCGCTCGCGGCGTGCGACGGCGCCGTATTGCTCGTCGACGCGAGTCAGGGGGTAGAGGCCCAAACCGTGGCCAACGCGTTGCTGGCGGTTGAAAACGACCTCGTCGTAGTCCCGGCGATAAATAAGATCGACCTGGCCGCGGCCGACGTCGACGTCACCGGCGACGAGCTCGAGGAGGTAGTAGGCATCGAAGCCGGCGACGCCGTCCTGGTGTCGGCGAAAGAGGGGACCAACATCGATGAGCTATTGGAAGCGGTAGTCGCTCGCGTCCCGCCGCCGACGGGCGACAAGGCGGCCCCCTTACGCGCGCTCATCTTCGACGCGCAGTACGACCCCCACCGGGGCGTTCTGGCGTACGTCCGCGTCGTCGACGGCGCCCTCGCGCGCGGTACGCGGATAAGGTTGTTGGCTTCCGACGCCGTCTACGAGATAAACGAGGTGGGTATAT
>JAZGGY010000018.1:0-5171 GCA_036480675.1 bacterium
GTGGGGGCGGAAATCCGACCGACGACCACGGTTGTGGCCGAGGTTTCATCGTTCCAGCTTGAGGACGCCGTGACGTTCAGGCCGCGCGTAGCCGTATTGCTCAACCTCGCGCCCGACCATTTGGACCGGCATGGCTCGCCGGCCGCGTACTATCGCACGAAGTGGCGCCTGTTCGAAAACCAGCGGCCCGAGGACTACGCGGTGTTGAACGCGGACGACGCATCTTCCGCTAACCGGGACGAACTTCAGGCCGCGGTGTTGTTGTTCGGGCGCGGCGCGGCGCCGGGGCCCGGCGTGTGGCTTGCGGGCGACGACGTAGCGTACGATGTCCGTATGCAGAAAGGGACGTTGTTGGCGAGTCGCGATATCCGGTTGCCCGGACCCCATAACCTATCGAACGCGATGGCGGCGGCCTGCGCGGCGTTGGCGATGGACGTATCCCCTCCGGCGATAGCGGAAGCCCTCGTCGAATTCGAAGGGCTGCCGCACCGTTTGGAGTTCGTAGGGGAAGCGGGGGGCGTACGTTACGTGAACGATTCCAAGGCCACGAACGTGGCGAGCGCGCTTACGGCACTCGCTACTTTCGAGGGGACGATAATATTGATCGCGGGGGGTAAATCGAAGGGCGGCGATTTCGGGGCGTTGGCGGCTGCGGCGCGCGGGAAAGTTCGGCTGGCGGTACTTTACGGCGCCGCGCGCGACGAACTCGCGACCGTTTTCGAAGGTATCGTCCCTCTCGAGCGCGTGGATACCGTTGGGGAAGCGGTGGCCAAGGCCGCGGCGTCGGCCCGGCGCGGCGACGTCGTCCTGCTCTCACCCGCTTGCACGTCGTGGGACCAGTACCGCGATTTCGAAGAACGGGGCGACGACTTTAAAAGGGCCGTGGCCGAGTTGAGCCGGGAGGCCGGTTAGAGAATGCCGCGTTCACTCGTCATTACGTTGATAGCCGTATCGCTTATGCTGGCGACGGCGGGCGTGCTCATGGTTTTCTCGTCGAGCGCGGCTCTGGCGTACGTGAAGTACGACGGCGACAGCATGTACTTCCTGAAACGTCACCTGATCAATTTGGCGGTGGCCTTGGCCGTGGGCGCGTTTTGCGCGTTGGCCGACTACCATCTGTGGCGACGGCTCGCCTGGCCCGCGGTGATCGTCGCGGTTACGTTACTGGTCATAACGCTGGTTTTTGGCGTTGGGAGTTCCGCCGCGCCGGTTCACCGGTGGTTGAAGTTGGGGCGATTCTATCTCCAACCCTCAGAGCTCGCGAAATTGGCGACGGTTTTCGTATTGGCGAGGTACATCGCCCGACGAGGCCAGCTCGAAAACGCGTACGAGAAGTGGTTTCCCCTCGGCGCGGTAGTCGTGATGTTCGCCGCGGTGGCGGCGCAACCCGATTTCAGCATGGCGTTTCTCATCGCCGCTTCGGCGTTCGTGATGCTCTTTCTGGCGGGCGTCCGGTTCCGGTATATCGTCGGCGCCGGGGCGTTAGTGACGCCGCTTTTGGCGATAATGATTTCCGCGCAGAAGTACCAGATTTCGCGGTTGATATCGTACGTCGACCCGTGGCGTTACGCGCGCGGCCGCGGCTACCAGGTAATACAATCTTTAATCGCGCTCGGTTCGGGGGGCATTTTAGGAAAAGGCCTCGGCGCGAGCAACCAGAAATTATTCTACTTGCCCCAAGCCCATACCGACTTCGTGTACGCCATTTTGGGCGAGGAGTTCGGCTTCGTGGGTGCGGCGGCGGCGTTGGCGGCGTTCGCGGTCCTGATTACGGCCGGTTTCAAGACCGCGGCGCGGGCGAGCGACGCCTTCGGCAGATATCTGGCGGCGGGGTTGACTGCCGTCGTGGGCCTTTGCGCCGCGGTGAACCTTTGCGTCGTCACCGGTTTAATACCCACAACCGGCATCCCGCTGCCGTTTATATCTTACGGCGGCACGTCGCTCGTCGCCACGTTCGCCGCGGTCGGGATATTAATAAGTATTGCCCGGCGGTCCGGCGTCGACAGCGCTTTCGGGTACGCCCGCCGCGAGACGTCGTCGGCGTCGCTGAACGGCACGTTCGTCGATTACGTTTAAAAGGATGGCGTTGAATAAAGAGATACTTCGGATCGTTATCGCGGGCGGTGGGACCGGCGGCCACCTCTTCCCGGGGCTCGCCGCCGCTGACGCCATAACGACCGCGGCGCCCCAGGCCGGTATAACTTTCGTCGGTACCGGGCGGCCGGTAGAGGAGCGGGCGCTGGCGGCAAAGCCGTACGGGTATCGCGTTTTGCGGACGCCGCGCCTCGAGCGTAGTCTGCACCCGCTCAACCTCCTGATGCCCGTTCGGTTCGCTTGCGCCGCGGCCCGGGCGCGGGGGCTGCTTCGCGAGCTTAAACCCGCGCTCGTGATAGGGACCGGCGGGTACGGCAGCGCGCCGGTGGTCGTTGCGGCGCGGCTTCGGCGGACGCCGACGGCAATACTGGAGCAGAACATAATACCGGGACTGACCAACAGGTTATTATCCCGCGTCGCGGACGTGGCGTGCGTAGCGTTCGAGCCGTCGCGCGATTGGTTCGCCGACCGCGTCAAGGTCGTCGTGACGGGTAACCCCGTGCGCGACATCCGCGGCGCCGAAGACGTAGAGGGGGCGCGCGCCAGGCTCGGCCTTGACGCCGGGACTTTTACCGTCTTCGTATTCGGCGGCAGCCAGGGCGCGCAGCGCCTCGTTAGCGCGACGGCGGCCGCGTTGGACGACCTCGTCGACCGGGATATACAACTCGTCGTCCAGACGGGCGACGCCGCGACGCTCGACGTACCCGCGCCCTGGCGAGGGCGCCTCGTCGTGCGGCCGTTCTTCGACGAGATATACGATTGTTACCGGGCCGCCGACTTAGTGGTATGCCGCGCCGGCGGCGGCGTGGCCGAGGTCCTCGCTTTCGGCCGGCCGATGGTACTGGTGCCTTATCCCTTCGCGGCCCACGGCCACCAACAACGCAACGCGGCGTACGTGGAACAAGAGGGCGCGGCCGTCGTCGTCGAAGACGAGGACCTGGACGGCGCCAAACTGGCGGCGCTTATCTTGGAACTTCAAAACGACGACGGACGACGGGGGACGATGGCGCGTGCGAGCCGCGAGCTGGGGCGCCCCGACGCGGCCCAACAGGTCGCGCGTGAGGCGTTGGCCCTTATAGGGGTTAGGACGTGACGGATTTCGGGCCCATAAAGAAGATCCACTTCGTCGGCGTCGGCGGCGCCGGGATGTGCGGCCTTGCCGAAATACTTAACAACTTGGGTTTCGACGTATCCGGTTCGGACGTTAGGCCGAGCGAGGTTACGGCGCGCCTTAGCGAGCTGGGCGTAAAGGTATACGAGGGCCACGCCGCGGAAAACCTGGGCGACGCCGAGGTAGTCGTCGTCTCCGGGGCCATACCGGTCGACAACGCCGAGGTGATGGAAGCCCGGGCGCGGCGCGTCCCCGTTATTTCGCGAGCCGAGATGTTGGCGGAGCTGATGAGGTTAAAGAAAGGGGTCGCCGTCTGCGGCACGCACGGCAAGACGACGACGACGTCGATTTTGGCGACGCTTTTGGCCGAGGGGGGCCTCGAACCTACTTTCGTCGTCGGCGGCCGTTTGAACAGCGCGGGCACGCACGCCAAATTGGGCGAGGGGGATTACTTCGTCGCGGAGGCCGACGAGAGCGACGGTTCGTTTTTAAAACTCTCGCCTATATACGCTATATGCACTAACGTCGACGAAGACCACTTGGACTACTACGGAACCTTCGAGCGATTGCAGGAGGCCTTCGTCGAGTTTTTGAACAAGGTGCCTTTTTATGGCCTGAACCTGGTATGCGCCGACGACCCGGGCGTCGCCGCCGTCCTCGAGCGCATCTCGAAGCCGACGATGACGTACGGTACTTCGCCCGAATGTGACGTCGTCGTTTCGAATATCGTAGGCGAAGGGCTTAAAACGTCGTTCGAGCTGGCGCTCAAGGGCGAACGGCTCGGCCGGTTGACGGTTAACCTTCCCGGCGAACACAGCGCCTTGAACGCCGCGGCGGCCGCGGCCCTCGCCGTCGTCGTCGGCGTGAGCTTCGACACCGTTCAAAAAACGTTGGAGGAATTCGAAGGAGTCGAAATGCGATTCCAACGGTTGGGCCAAGTGCAGGGTTCGGTAACGGTGATGCACGACTACGCGCACCACCCGCGTGAGATCGAGACGATGTTGGCCGCGCTCCGCCAGGCTTACCCCGGAAGGCGTCTGGTGGCGGTGTTTCAGCCGCACCGTTATACGCGGACGCGCGACCAGATGAAGAAATTCCCCGGCGCGCTGGCGGCGGCCGACGTCGTAATCGTTACCGGGATTTACGGCGCGGGAGAGGCCGCCATCGTGGGGGTCTCGGAAGAAGGTATCGTCGCCGGCCTGGTTCGCCAAGGCCACGGCGACGTATATCACATACCGGATAAAGCCGACGTTCCGGCGCGCGTGGCCGCGGTGATGCGGCCGGGTGACGTAATAGTACACGTCGGCGCGGGAGACGTGTGGAGGGTCGCCGAAGATGTATTGCGTTTTCTTACCAATTAACGGCGGTTCGTCGAGCCGGTGGCAAGACCGCCTCGAGGGCTCGGTGGCGGAGGGCGCGGCGCTCGCGCGTCATACGACGTACCGGGTAGGCGGGCCGGCCAAGTATCTGGTCGTACCGGCGACGACCGACGACGTACGTGAGGTTTTCGCCTCGGGCGAGGATACTTTCGTGATGGGTGCCGGGAGCAACGTGCTCGTCGCGGACGCCGGTTTCGACGGCGCCGTCCTCAAAATATGCAATACCATGGCGCATATCTCGGCGCAAGATGGCGAAGTCGTCGTGGGCGCCGGACGGTTGTTGCCGTCGTTCGTAAATAGTTGTGTCGAGATGGGGTTGTCCGGCATGGAGTGGGCGGTTGGCATTCCCGGCACGGTGGGGGGAGCGGTTTGCGCCAACGCCGGCGCGTTCGGCTCCGCGACGTGGGATTGCGTCGATTACGTTGGAATTGTAACGGCCGACGGTTCGTGTCAACGGCTGGCGGCGGCCGACGTCGAGTACGGATACCGCTCCGCCGATTTTCCCGTCGTCGGGCCGTTCGCCGTTACGGACGTGGCGTTCCGCCTTGCGGGATCGGACGTGGGGCGGGTATATGCGCTAACCGAGG
>JAZGGY010000019.1:0-6275 GCA_036480675.1 bacterium
TTCCTAAAGGAGGGGTGGAACTGCTTATTCGTTAGGAAGCGCGCCCGGAGGGAAACAATGGGCTCCTGCGGAGAAAGGTAATTTGGCACTAAAAGGCGACATAGCGGACTTCGACCTTGCCGATATCATCCAACTGATCGGCCGCGGCCGGAAGACCGGGAAGCTGGTTATATCCGGGGCGCGAAACTACGTCACCCTCTACTTCAAGGAGGGCCAAGCGGTCTTCGCCAGCCCGGCGCACCAACGCGACTACATCGGCAACATCCTGGTCCGCCGGGGCGTAGTCTCGCAGCCCGACGTTGAGGCGGCGCTCACAGTCCAGCGCAAATTGCGCAAGCGGGGCCAAAACGTCCGGATCGGCTCGATCTTAGCGGCCAAGGGCGCGATCACCCGGGAAACCCTGGGTAAGTTCATCCGACTCCAGATCGAGGAAACCGTCATGGCCGCGCTGAGCGAAACGTCCGGTCATTTCGAGTTCGTCTCGGAGATGGAACTCGACGACGACGACATCTTAATCGCGGTAGACCCGGAATGGGTTATCCTGGAAAGCTCGCGTCAACTGGACGAGTGGGGCGAAGTCGGTAAAAACGCGCCGGCCCCCGACGCCGTTTTCACCATAAACGCAGATCTCCGCTCCACCACCACGATCAACCTGGAAATCGACGACTGGCGCCTTATTAGCTTAGTCAACGGCTCGCGCACGGTAGAGGAGATCGTAAACCGCAGCGGCCTATCGCGCCTCGCCGCACTCCGGATGATTTCCCGTCTCGCGGAGACCAAGATCATAATTAAAAACCGCGCCCAGGCGTCGAACGGCAACCATTGGAGTCTTGTCCCCGGAACTTTCAAGCCGTCACCGCCGCCCAACAAAAACATCCTCGGCCGAATCATAGAAAGGATTCGCGGCCTGTAATAAAGCCTTATGGGAAAACTTGCGGTTAAAGTCCTGATCACCGGCGACGTCGGCGCCGGTAAGACCGAGTTCATCCGCACGATCAGCGAAATAGACATAGTAACCACCGATAGGCGGGTTACCGACGAATTTAAAGAATTGAAAAACGAAACTACCGTCGCCATGGACTTCGGCCGCCTCACCGTCGACGACGGTTTGGTGCTCCACCTCTTCGGCACGCCGGGCCAGGTCCGCTTCGACTTCATGTGGGAAATCCTGTCCATGGGCATGCTCGGCTACGTGATACTGTTCGACTCGTCGAGGCCCGATACCTGCTGGAGCACTCGTCGCATCATAGATTTCTTCGAGGCTTTGGGAAACGTGCCGTACGTCGTCGTGGCCAACAAGCAGGACGTCGAAGGTTGCCTCTCCCCCGAGCAAGTAGCCTACATCCTCGCCCTCGACGGCGCCGACGGCGCACCGGTGCTGCCGTGCGAGGCAACGGAAAAGGCGTCCGTAAAGAACGTGTTGTTGAATTTATTTCAAATAATAATGAAAAACGCCGCCGGCGTCGAGCCCGTAGAATAAGAACCTCCCCGCGCGGCAATTAAAGAGCAGGGGGGAATTGGGTGATGGCGAGGACCACTTTGCCTACCAACTTCAGCGCGTCGGCGTCGGCTTGCGGGACAATGGTAGGGGGATAAGCGGGACTCGCCGGTTGTAAAACGATCGTACGACGGTGGGATAGGATATATCTCAAGTAACCCTCGCCTTCCCAAACCGCCGCGGCAATATCTCCCTTCTTTAAAGCGGCCTGGTAGCGGACAATGACCACGGAACCCGGAACGAGACCGGCCATAAGCATACTTTCGTCGCGGACCTTCAAAGCGAAGCACGCGCCTTCGCGGTCCGGGAGTAGGTTGAGCGGAACGGTGACGGTCCCCAGCTTAAATTCCACCGCTTGGGCCAGCGGCCCGTCGGGGACCTGGGCCAGGAGGGGAACCGGTTCGAACGTCGTGACGGTTTCGTCCAAGCGGCCCGTTACGAGAGCCTCGAGCGGTACTTCCAACGCCCGGGCGATGGCGTACGCCTTCTCTACGCTCGGCACGCTATTTCTTTTAATATACTTACTTATCGTCGTGGGAGGCAACTTGGCCAACCTCGCTAAATCGGCTGGCCGTAACTGCCTTAGATTAAGAAGTTTGAGAATATTACTTGGTACCGGCATATTTTTTTTCCTGTGTATACCCGATTGCGTATACATAATTTAATTTTAAATACACTATAGGGTACATATACATAACAATTTCCTTATAAACCGAGCTATTATTAGCCCAATTATTAGGCTAAGTCAAGCTAAAAAAATGACCTTTCTCTTGCTCCCATATATCGAGATCCGTAAACGATTATTGGATAAGGGTTTAACGGTCGCGGCGATGGCCAGGTTATTAGGGGAAAACCAGAGTTACGTCTACGACGTATTAACGGGCCGACGCGCCAAAACGGTCAAGGCCAACGTCCAGGATAAACGCGGCAAGAGGGCCGCCGCCATCAAAAGGCGCGTCGCCGAATTTTTAGGGGTTAGTTGCGACGAGCTCTGGCCTTGCAACTAGCTCTTCGACGGCGTAACGCCGGCCTAACAACAAACCATTTAACGTTCGCCAGTCATACGGATGATTTTTCGCTCCATGCCTAATAAACGAAATGTTTCGCTGAGGTTTATGGCTCGTTCGCGGCTGATGACCGAGGTCGTCGTAGGCCCGGGCGACTATTTAATCGGCAGCGACGGCGGTTGTGACATTACGCTGGCAGACGACACCGTCGACCCGGAGCATTGCATAATTAGCTGGGACGGCGACAGCCTCTCCGTCGAAGACCTGATGTCTTTATACGGCGTGATAGTTAACCACCACCGCGTCACGAGTACGAGGATACGGTCCCACGACACCGTACGCATCGGAAGAGAAACGCTTCTCGTGTTTAGGCCGTCACGTCCGGCGCCGAGCGGGCCCGCGACGTTAGACGGAACTATATTGGAGATCTACGGCGCCCCCCCAAAGAAGGGCGGAAGCGCCGAGGTAAAGCGAGAAGAGCCTGAACCAGAGGTCGGCGCCGCCCGAAAACTATTGACCGCGTCGTTGAACCTGAAGTTCGAGGGGGACCTGTCCGACTTCTGCATGCCCGAAATCGTCGATTGCATCGCCGGCGGCGGCAAAACCGGGACCCTCTTCGTAACGACTCAGGACCGAAACATCGGGATACACTTCAAAGACGGGAAAGCGGTTTACGCCACCCCTTCTCTCACCCGCGATAAAATCGGCGAAATACTCGTCGCGAAAGGCGCCGTCGAACCGACCGACTTGTACCAGGGATTAAAGAAACAGAAAAAATTGAGAAGAAAAGGGAGGCTTCTAAGGCTCGGGACGATCTTAGTTGAATTGGGCGCGTTGGACGCGGACGCCCTGGTCGATCTTATCTCCGGGCAAATTAAGACGGCGTTGAGCGAGATACTGGCGGAAACGCGCGGCACTTTCACGTTCGAGCCGCGATGGGAATTCGACGCCGAAGACGTTCTCGCCGATTTCGACGTCTCGGGCGTGTTACGCGGTACGCTGGTCGATATTAAAACCTTAAACGAAATTAAACGAAAGGTGCCTTCCGCGCAGGTAATATTCCAAGTCAACGCGGACCCCTCCACCGTAACGGATATCAACCTCGCCCTCGAAGAGTGGAAGGTTTTGAGCCTGATAGACGGCGAGAGGGACGTAACCAGGCTATCGGAGGTTGCCGGGTTTCCCGTTATTAAGACGCTGAAAATACTCTCGAGGTTGGTCGACATCGACGTCGTCGAACGGGCGCCCGGGGACGAAAACGCCGCGTCGCCGCGCGGCAGAAGAAGCCTTCCCGAGCGGTCCCGCGCCCACAAAGGAATCCTCAAAAGGATCGTCAACAGGCTCCGGAGGGGTTGACGCGCGAATGCACGTAGCGCCGCGACCCATAATCACCGCCGTAACGGGCGACGCAGGCTCGGGGAAGTCCACCTTCATCCGTGCCCTCGGCGCCGCCACCAACTACAAGGGTTTACTTCCGGGAGGATTAACTCGAGAGTTGCACAAAACCGGCATCATTGAAATTGGCGTGATCCCCGTCGACGCCGCCGCCGTTCTTTACCTCCTCGAGATGCCTCCCTTTTCGCGCTCCGACGGTATTTGGTATACGTTGGCCTCTTTTATAGATAGTTGCGTCGTCGTTGTCGATTCCACTCGCCCCCAAACTTGCCCGAAGGCCCGCCAGGTTATCGATTTCTTCGACGACGCGGCCGCCGACGCCCCCCGGCTGGTCGCCGCCAACAAACAGGACGTCGAAGGTTGCCTTTCGCCCGAGGAAGTCGCCTACATCCTCGCCCTCGACGGCGCCGACCGCATCCCGGTCCTGCCTTGCTGCGCCACGAAACGCGACGACGTGAAAGCCGTATTGTTAAAGCTGTTCGATCAGATCGTTGATAGAATTGCGGCTGAATAACGTCCGGCCTCCCCCTCTCTCGGCCGCCCTCCCGGGCGAGCGTTTTCATTTACCTCATGCCTCCTCTTAAACTATATTAATATGTGTTGCCTTTGGGGGCGTAGCGCAGGCCGGCAGCGCGTCTGCTTCGGGAGCGGCAACGCCCGGAAATACTCCGCCTTAAACCCAACGATAAGAATAAGTTAAGGCACCCAGAAATTCGGGCGCCCTATTTTTTGCTTTATTTTTCGCTTAGTTTTCGGCCCGGAATCGGTGCCCTAGTAAAAAGTCTCCAAATCCTTTTTAATTTCCTCGGCAACCTCGTAGATTAAATCTGTGTCGCCGCCGTTCCCGTCCGATACGGCCGCGACAAAATATTCCCCCGAGGTCTCGCCCGTGTGGCGGAACCGATAGAAAACTACGGCCCCGCCTCCCTCTCGTCGGACTACTAAGTCTCGGACCCGACCCAAACCCTCCGATTCGGCGCGCGAGAAAATCTCGGCGACCGCAGCGGCCATTACGCCAAAGCGTTCCTGGTCGCCGGCACCAAACGTAGCCGCCCATACTAACCCGGCGCCGTTGACCAGGTACGCCTCCGTGAAGCCGCCGTCGGTAACCAACCGTTCGAGCGCTCGGTTGAAAAGGGTCTCCCTGTAGATTTTTTTATCCACGCCGTTTCGCCAATTATCCGCTCGGTAGCGGCGACCAGCTCACCGTCATTAGTCTAACTTAGAATATAACTCCCCGCAAGCCTATTACCCACCCTTACGTGCGCGGAATATACGAAGAACCCGCCCAACGGGCGGTTTTTCAAAAAGACGCACGGCCGGGACTGTCGGAATTCTCGATTGCGACGGCGCTGCTCCGCATAGGCGTCGACGTATATACCGTTAAAGAAATCCTCGGCCACGCGAACGCTAGCACGACCTAACGTTATTTAAAACCGGCCGATGGAAAAAACGTTCAGCTTTGGAGAAACTGACGGCCGCCGATTGAATGGATGCCCCGTATTCGCCGACCTCGCCTTATTTAACCCGGGAGCCCTAATACCCGGATAATCTAGTGTTGACGCAAGGGCCGCGTTATAATAAAGTTAGCGTGGAGCGTGACGATGGGGGCGTAGCGCAGGCCGGCAGCGCGTCTGCTTTGGGAGCGGCAGGGTTCGGTAAGACGTCGTCGTAAACGCAAAAACATGAATAAATTAACGCGCCCATAAACTAGGGCGCCCTATTTTTTGCCTTATTTTTGCCATAACCTTTTCGGGAGAGATACCGAGGCAGCGCACGTTGATTATCGCCGTCAACTTTCGTATCATTAGCCGGTGTACGCTCAACACGTCGCCCCCATGTGGTCACTCGCCGCGTACGTCGTCGCCTTTTCTTGCGTCGCCTCCTGCCAAGCGTTCGCGCTGGAAGAAACCGGCGACGCCGACTTCGTTCTCAGCCGAATTCGCGTTGAAGGGAACGAAATATTTAAAGACGGCCCCGTAAAGAACCTCGTCGGATTGGAAAAAGGCGAACGTTACGAGGAGTACAACTTCGATTATTTACTCGATGCCGGCCTGGCCGCCGTCGAGGGAGCATATTACGCCGAGGGTTTCGAGAGCGTGCAAGTCGGTTTCGAACTCGCCGAGAGGAAAAAAGGCAAACGCGAGTTGAAGGTCCTCGTCGAGGAGGGACCCCGGGCGGTGGTTAAGGAAGTCGTCGTGCGGGGCGTAGCCCCCGAGCGGCTCGCGGCCGTTCGCGACGCGCTCGGCGTCGAGCTGGGGGCGCCGCTATCCGCGCCGGCCCTGAACGAAGCGGCGGTGCGGGTGGGCGACTACTACAACGAGCGGGGTTACGGCCGCGCGAAGATTACGGCGGAGATCGACCGCGATTCGGCG
>JAZGGY010000020.1:0-4958 GCA_036480675.1 bacterium
GTTCAGGGCTTGCAGCGCGGCCGCGGCGTCGCTCGAGCCGCCGCCCAGGCCGGCGCCGACCGGTACGTTCTTGGCCAAATGGACGTCGACGCGGGCGTCGACGTTCGCCGCGGCCAGGAACGCCAGCGCCGCCTGGCCTGCCAGGTTGCGCTCGCCCGTCGGGACGCCGTCGCCGTCGCAGCTCACGTTGACGCCGCGGCCGGCCTTGACCGCAATCGTCAGCGCGTCGACCAGCTCGAGCGGCGCCATGACGGTGGCGACGTCGTGGTAGCCGTCCGCTCGCCGCCCCGCCACCAACAGGCACACGTTGACCTTGGCGGGCGCGTCGGCCTCGAATTTAGCTTCCTTCATCTTCGACGTCATGCGCGTGAGGAACGGGCTACCCCTCCAGAATCTCGACACCTTCCGGGGGCGTAGTCGAAAACGCCTCCTCCGGTATGTCGACGTTAGCTTCGAATTTTTTGACGGATATTTCCACTATGGCGTCGCTCGTTTTTACGGTTACCGCGAACGGCGCGGCGACGTCGCCGCGGTCGCGCCAATCGCCGTACGTAACGTCTACCGCCGCGGCGTCTTTTTCGAAAATCCTAAAAGCGACCGGGCGGCGCGGGTTGCCGGCCAGCGTCAGCTGCTGGAGGCGCGAACCCCCCGCCTCGAGCCACGTCAACGTGAGGGTATCGCTGTCTTCCGCGGCCTTAATTTCCAGGTCGCCCGCGGCCACCTTTTCCGCGTATAGCGGCGGCCGCCCCGCTAGCAGGTCCAGGCTGTCGGAGAGGCCGCCGCCCGCGCCGGCCGCCAGGGCGGGGATGCCGCGCGCGTCGTCGGAGCCGACGACCGCGGTTTCGTCGAGCGGGTAGAAGGCCAGCAGCTCGCCCCCGGCGGCGGTGACGACCAGCGCCGTCCCCGTCAGCGGCGTCGACAGCTCCAAACGCCCTCGGTCGGGCAGCGCGCGGGCGAAGGCGGCGTTGAATGAGCCCTCGACGTCGCCGTAGGCGCGCAGCGTCGCCGTCCCGCGATAACTCGCGAGGGAGCCGCGTCCGCTTTCAATTCCTTCCAACAATAGGGCCGCGGCCGACGGCTCGGTTTTCGACGGCGCCGGCGGTTGGGCGGGCGCGGCCGCCGCGATTATCGTCGCAAAGGCCGCCGCTACCAGGGTCGCCGACGCGCCGCGAACTTTTATAAGCGGAAAGCGTCTCATCAGCTATAGGTATTCGATGTCGACGTTGCCTATCCGGACCTCGACCAGCGCGAGGCTCGCGCGCCTCGTGACCCAGCCGCCAAGCTCGCCCGGACAGATTACGAGGGATTCGCCGTGTTCGACGCGGACGCGGTGGTCGTGGCCGAAGACGATGAGGTCGTAGCCGGCGCCGGCCGCGGCCTCGCGCGCCACCCGCGGCTTGTGCGTGATAAGCATCGAAAGGCCGTTGAAAGTGAAGCGATGGGGGTCGGGGTCTATCTCGCCTATGTCGGCGTACGCCTTTTTAAGGGCGGCGCGGTCGCCGTCGTTGTTGCCGAAGACGCCGCGCAAGGGTGCGTTGAGTTCGCCGAACGGTTCCGCGGTGAACGGCGCTACGTAGTCGCCGCAGTGTAAAACCAGGTCGGCGCCCCACTCGTTGATGACGGCGACGGCCAACCGGATCTTGTGCAGGTTGTCGTGCGAGTCCGCTATGACGGCGACGCGGTCCATACGCTGATATGATACTAACGGCGTCGGCGTTAGTCAATAGCGGCGAACGGCGCGGCCGGGGCGCGTAAACCCGAATAAACTTGCGGGAGCGCAGGCCAGTGTGTTAATATTTCGTTAATCAAATCATCGCACGCGGAGGCAGGTTTGGGCACTTTTTCTAACATTATACGTTTCTTCTCCTCGGTGACTCCCGACATCGCGATGGACCTCGGCACCGCGAACACGTTGGTGTATGTCCGCGGCCGGGGCATCGTGATAAACGAACCCTCGGTGGTGGCGCTCGACCGGGCGAAGCGTGAAGTGCTCGCCGTGGGGCACGAGGCCAAGGGGATGTTGGGGAAGACGCCCGATTCGATCCAGGCGATACGGCCCATGAAGGACGGCGTCATCGCCGATTTCCGTCTGGCCGAGGAGATGATAAAGTACTTCATCCGCGAGGCGCGCGGCAGGCGGGGCGTCTTCCGGCCGCGGGTGGCGATATGCGTCCCGACCGGCATAACCGACGTCGAGCGGCGCGCGGTGCGGGACTCGGCGCTCCACGCCGGTACGCGGGAGGTCGTCCTGGTAGAGGAGCCCATCTCCGCGGCCATAGGCGTCGGCCTCCCCATCCACGAGCCCCGCGGCAGCATGGTAGTGGACGTGGGCGGCGGCACGACCGAGGTGGCTGTCCTGGCGCTGGAGGGCATCGTGACCAGCACCTCTATCCGCGTCGCCGGAGACGAGATCGACGAGGCGATAGATAATTATTTAAAGAAGGCTTACAACTTGCTGGTGGGTGAATTGACCGCCGAGAAGATAAAGAAGACCATATGTTCGGCGTACCCGCTCGAGCGAGAGGAGACCATGGCCGTTAAGGGCCGCGACCTCGTCGCCGGCATCCCCAAGACGCTGACCGTCTCCTCCCGCGAGATGCGCGACGCCATCCGCGAGCCGGTGGGCCAGATCATCGGCGCCGTCCGCGACACGCTCGAGCAGACGCCGCCCGAGTTGGCCTCCGACATCATAGATGACGGCGTCGTGCTCTGCGGGGGAGGTTCGCTTTTACGGGGCCTCGACCTGGTTTTAAATAAGGAGACCAACCTGACGATTCGGATCGCTGAAAACCCCCTGACGTGCATCGTCCTCGGGACCGGCAAGGTTTTGGAGGACCCGAAGAAGTACGAGAAAGTTATCATCCGGGAGGTCTGAGGGCCGCGGCCCGTCCCGGCGCGAGAAACCCGCCATCGAGAGAGGGCGGGCTTTTTAATTTCCGGGGCGTGTCGGTTTTCACTCCAGGACGCGCGATACGCGCTCAAGTAGCTCTCGCTTGCCGAACGGTTTGGTAATGTAGTCGGCGGCGCCCTGCTGCAGCGCGAACATTATGTCGTGGATCTCGCCTTTGGCGGTGAGTAGGACGACCTGGACGGCCTCGGTCTCGGGGTTGGACCGCAACAACCTCAATACCTCCCAACCGTCGACCGTGGGCATCATCAGGTCCAACAGGACCAGGTCGGGGTGGAAGGAGAAGACTTTCTCGAGGCATTCGTCGCCGTTGGCGGCGGTGTCGATGGCGTAGCCTGCCTGCTCGAGCGTGAAGGATACGACGTGCCGGACGCTCTCCTCATCGTCAACTACGAGAATTTTCTTCTGCAAAGCCTTTTTCCTCCGGTGCGCCGCTCGGTTCGTCCTCTTTCGCGTAGTCCAGCATCCGTCCGGGTTCGCCGGGGAAGAACCGCTCTATTTCCAAAGCGGGCTTCGGCTTCGCCAGGAGGTAACCCTGGCCGAACTCGACGCCCGCCTCCATGAGGGTTGTGAGTTCGCCCTCCGTCTCGATGCCTTCCGCGATAACACGGGCGCCGACGCGGCTTCCCAACTCCTGAACCGTCGCCAGGAGCTCTTGCCTGACGCGGTCGCGGTCGATGCCCCGCACCAGCGCCATGTCGAACTTGAGGAAGTCGGGTTTGAGGCGGGCGATGGTGTTCAGGCTGGCGTACCCCGCGCCGGCGTCGTCCACCGCGACGCCGATACCGTGATCGCGAAGGCGGTTGAGGGTGGCCTCGAAGAGAGCGAGGTTCTCAATAGCGGAACGTTCGGTTATCTCCAGTACGACCCGGTGGGGCGATATGCCGCCGCTCTGGAAGAGGTGGAAAAGCGCGTCGTCGCGGGTGCCGAGTTCCTCGATGGTGCGGGGGTCGGTATTGAGGAAGAGCCGGCTGTCGCCGAGCCAGCGCTGAGCGTCGGTGAAGGCGCGCCGACGGCAAACGCGGTCAAGCTGCGTCGACAGGTTGGCCTCCGCCGCCAGCGCGAAGAGCATCTCGGCGTCCGCGATGCCGGTGCCGTCCGCGGCGGTGGATAGGGCTTCGAAGCCGAAGACGTCGAGCTCGCCCAGCGTCAAAATGGGCTGGTAGAAGACGTCTACTTCTTCGCGCACGATGATGCGCTGAAGCGTTTCTTTTTGGCGGCGGGTATCGGTTTCCGCGGCCGCTATCGACGCGCGGCGCGTCTCGTCGACCGCGGCCAGGACCAGGCGCTCGGGCCGCGTGAAGAGGTTGTGGATGATCCGCGAGGTCGCGGCCAGGAAGTTCACCTGATGATGGCCGCGCAAGATGTCGGCGTTGCGTTCCGACTGTAGGTATTTGATGAGCTGCGTCTTGAGGGTCTCGAGCCGGTCCGGCGCTACCTCTTCCGGCCTGTCGGCCGCGGAGGGCTTAATGAACAAAAGGAACTCGGTGGATTGGACGTCGCGCACGACGACGACGTCGTCCGGTTTGAGAAATGTCCGGTGGAATTTGTCCAGAACGGTTCCCACGTCGGCGACGAACTCGTCCAGATATTGCCAGCCGTAGACCGCCTCGAGGTCGTCGGCCCGCGCGATGGTCAGGTAGATAAGGCCCACGGCGCCGTACTCTTCGAGCGCGGCGCGTACGGCCGCGATCTTCGCCGGCAGCGTCGGCAGCGAGCTTATCTTGTCCGACAACAGCGTCTGCAGGCGGAGCCAGAGGGTCCGGCTGCTGGGCTGATTCTCGGGCGTAAATTTCTCGTCTTCAACCACGGCGTGAGAAGTAGTAGGCGGCCAACGAACCACCCTGAAATTAATATAATAGCGGCTTCGGTCGGTGTCAACCGAAAACGCGGGCGGGCGGGGGCAGTTTAGTCGCTTTAGATACCCAATATTACACGATAGTTTACGTCGTCGACGCCTGCCCGTTTCCGGTTGTCGCCGTCCCGTTTTCGTAGTGTATTTACAATTGAAAGGGGACCTTTGCCGGAGGATAATTGGTAATGCTTTTTA
>JAZGGY010000021.1:0-12533 GCA_036480675.1 bacterium
TCCCTTCCCGGCGCGCGACATCCTCTACGACCACGACAAGTACATGCGCAACGTTACGATGAAGCACTTCTTACCCATGCGGGGCTGCCCGTACTTGTGCACCTACTGCTTCAATCACAAATACAACCAGCTGTATCGCGGCAAGGGCAAAGTTTTACGGTGGCGCTCGGTGGATAACGTCCTCGCCGAAATCGAGGAGGTGCGCGAGCGGTACCCGCTCAAGTTCGTCCGCTTCCTCTCCGACAACTTCACCAACGCCAAGGGGTGGGTCGCGGAGTTCGCGGACAAGTACCGCGGCGAGGTCGGCCTCCCCTTCCACTGCAACGTGCGCGCCAATATGGTGGATGAAAAGGTGGCGCGGGACCTCGCCCGGGCAGGCTGCGTCTCGGTATTGCTCGGCATCGAGACCGGCGACGACGCCGTCCGCAACGAGCTGTTGAAGCGAAACATGTCGCGCGAGACCATCGTAGCGGCGTGCCGGTACCTGCGGGAAAACGGCGTCAACGTCTACGCCTCCAATATGATCGGCCTGCCGGGTGAAACCTTCGAGCAAGCCCTCGAGACGCTAAAACTGAACCAGGAATGCCGCCCCGCCTTCGCCTGGTCCGCGCTGTTTATGCCGTACCCCAGAACCGAGCTCACGGAATACGCGGTGCAACGCGGCTACTTCGACGGCGACCCGAACGCCGTCTTCCGTACCTTCCACGACCACTCCGTCCTCCGCTTCCAAAACGAAACGGAGGAGAGGATGCTCTCCAACCTCCACAAGCTCTTCGGCGTAATGGTGGAGTGGCCTTTCCTCTCGCGCCTCGCCCGGCCGCTGTGCAAGCTGCCGCCCAACCCGCTCTACAAGCTGATATTCACGCTGTGGTACGGTTATACCAACCGCCGCCGGATATTCCCGTATCCGGTGGGCCTCGACGGCTTCGTCGCCGGCGTGAAGCGGTTCTTGCGGAAGGACAAGGCGTGATGATATTCGCCTTCGGCCGTTATTAAACGGATGCGGCGATAGGATTAATAATAAATTAGTTATTAAACGATAAAATGGTAACCGCTCCGCTGGTCCTAGTTTTTAAATTGAAAAAGCCCATTCCCCCGATTATATACGCCCTCCTCCTCGCCGCCGTTGCGGCCGCGGCCGGCGTCTTCCTCCTTCTCCAAATCAACCAACCGCTCGTCGCCGACGAGCCGCAATTCGTCGACGTCGCCTCCTCGCTGGCGCGCACCGCCCGGCCGATGGGCTTCTCCGGCTCCACGTGGAACGCGGTCCTGAGCCACCCCCTCTTGTACCACTCGCTGGTCGCGGTCCCGGTGGGGTTGGCGGGAAAGGTCCCCTGGGCCGGCCGCCTCGTCGGCGTCCTGTCCTTCTACGCCGCCGGCGTTATACTGTGGCTCGTAACGCGGCGCGTGACGGGCGAACGGTGGGGGCCGTTCCTGGCGGTCTTGCTGTACGGCCTTCACCCGCTCGCGGTCCAATCGGCTCTCTTGGTGGAGATAGACACGGCCGTGCTCCCCTTAATCGCCGTGGCGCTGGTTTGGTACCTCGCGCGCCGGGATTTCGACCTCGGCCGGGGCGGTTGGGTAGGGCTGGGCCTGTTGCTCGGCGTATCGTTGATGGCGAAACTCACGACGCCGTCCCTTCTCGTCGGCGCGCTCGCCGTCTATTACGTCGCGGCGCGGCGGCCCCGCCGGTTAGCCTACCTCGCCGCCGCCTTCGGCCTGGGCGTCGTTGCGTTCGCCGCCTACTACGTGCCATACTGCGCCGTCAAGGGGCTTCCCATGCTCGAGCCCTTCAAGCACTCCTTCGGCCGCGCCGCGGCTTCCGGCGGCGCTTTCGGCGTTTTGATACTCAAGCGCGGCTTAAAGCTCGTCCTTTGGCTCGGCCTGCCGTTCCTCGTTGCGTATTTCATCGCCTCGGCTCGAGATATCCGACGCCGGCTCGAGGGCGGCCGGCAGGCCGCGGCGTACGCCGCCGTCGCCTCGCTCGTCATCCTGGTCTTCTACCTTTTCGTAGGAGGCGACGGCTACGGCTTCGTCAAATACCACGCGCCGCTGGTGCCGCTGGCGGCGCTGGTCATAGGCGCCGCGTTCGGCCCCGCCTTCGCGGGGGAGTCGAAGCGGACCGTCTTGTTCCTCGGCGCGCTGGCCTTCGCCTACTACCTGCTCGTCGTACGGGACCCGCTATACTGGCCGTATATCGCGCGCGAGGCCAAGGAAGTCCTACTCTCGCCTTACGGCGACGTCAACCGGGCGCTCGCGCTCACGGCCGCCTTCGCAATTCTGCCTTTAATCGCTTTCGTAATTATGACGCGCCGGGGGGGACGGGCGATGGCCTTCGTCATATTGGCCGCGGCGGCGGGCCCCGCCCTCGACGTCTGGCACGCCCGCGTCGATTACGAACACCGGTACAACTACGGCGAACGCGGCATGGCGGCGGCCGCGTCGGCGCTACGAGCCGTTCCCGAACACATGAATTTAGTAGTCCCGGTCGACGTCGCCTTCGCCAACCGGTACGCGCGCCGGCACGTCGCCGTCGAGGAGGTCCTCGGCGACCGCGAGGAGTTCCGCTCGTGGGTTCGCGACCGCTACACCGGCGCGGTCGTACTTCGGGACGCGTATTTCATACACGACGCGTACAAAGCGGCGCTGGAAGACCGGAAAGCGAAGGCGGTCCTCGAGAGTATGTACGACATAGGCCGCTACGGCTCGTTCACCGTCGCGCTACGAAAAAAGGAGTTGTTACCCGCGGACGAGTAAAAACGCGGGGCCGAGAGGAGCGGTATTATGAAAGTTTTCGTCGGCTTTGCCATCGTATTAATAATAACGGCCGCGGCACCCGCCCTCGCAAACGAAGGCGCCGCCGAAAATGAGGGGGTTAACGTGGAAACGAAGGCAAAATTCCCGGACGCACGCTGGGACGAGATGCGCGGGTTGATGGAAGAAGCAGGCCCGGAGGCGGTAATAGAATTTATCAACGGCTTCGAAGACGACGAGCAACGGCGCCAGCTTTACTCTTTCGGGCGGTTCGCGTTCGCCATGAAAGAATGGGAAGGAAAGAACCTCGACGCCCTCGTCGTCGTCGCGAACGCGGGCATAGCCGAGGGCCTCCGCCAGGCCGAGGCCGCGACCTCCGCCGAGGATTCGGCCAAGCTCGTCGACTTCGCCAACGTCCTTTCGTATAACCTCTCGGCCGACCTGGCGGAGTGTTGGCCCGGCGATACGTTGCCCCGGGAGAAGCGCCACTTCGAAGCGGGCCTTAAAGCGGCGGAGATTTGCATCCGCTGGCGCGAGGAACTGGGCAAAGGGCCCGGGCCTTTCGCCATGGCTTATTGGGCTAAAGGGATGCACCAATTGTCGCTGGGCGACGTCGACGGCGCGGTAGTAAATTTCAAAAAATCGCTGGAATACAACGTGGAGGTCGCGAAGGAGGAGGGCACGGCCGCGGAAGTTTCGGCGGAGGCCGGATTCGGCCTAATACTGGCCGACGGCTACGTCGGCTTGGCCGAGTGGGTAAAAGGCGACGAGGAAGGTAAAGGCCGCTTCGAAAACGCTTTAGCCGCCTTCCGCGAAGGCGCCGAGAAGTACCCGGAGAAGAAAAACGATTTCCAATTCGGGATCGACCAATTGGAATGGGTAAAAACGAAATTCATTAAATAACCCCCCCAATCGCAACGGTTTCGGAAAAGGAGCCCTTATGCACGAAATATGCCACATAGAGATCCCCTCCACCGACCTCGCCAAGTCGAAGGCGTTCTACGAGAAGTTCTTCGGCTGGAAGGTGGAGCTGATCCCGGAAATGGAATACGCCACCTGGGAGGCGGAGGCGGGCCCGAGCGGCGGCTTCACCCTCGTCAAAGAACCGTGCACGTGCGGGGAGGGTTGCTGCCTGGTATATATCCTCGTCGCCTCCGTCGACGACAAGGTCAAGGAGATCGAGGCCGCGGGCGGTAAGGTGGTCAAGGGTAAAACGGCCGTCACCGATATAGGCTGGTTCGCGGTTTTCCAGGACCCGGCGGGCGGCGTCGCGGCGTTGTGGGAAGGCGCCAAGAAAGAACAAGCGGCTTCGTAACAGCGAATTCGCGGGCCGGGGCGACCGGTAGGCCGCCCCTTTAACCCTAGCTGGTACAACCGGCCCCCGTCTCGCCAAGCTGCGCGAAAAGAACGCCGCCCTCACGCCGTATCGGGCGACCCGCGCGCTGGCGCACCGCGTCGTCGCCGCGGTCGAGGAACCCGCGGAAGCCGACGGCTCTTATTTCACATCGCCCTAAAAAATCCCCCGCGAGCACAAAGCGTAGCGAAACGCCGGCCTTCAGGCCGGCGTCTTTTTATAAGGAAAACGGAAGTACGGGTTTGGGCCGTGCGCCTTTCGTCCGGGAGCTACGTCGGCAAGTTAAACGACTTGAGAGCGATCGTGATGGGCTTACCATTCAACAACCATAAACCGTAGTTTTTCGCGCCCATGCCGCCTACCTTGGAAGGCCACCAGAAAGTCATGTCCCCGGAAGAGGAGGTGTAGTCGATCTTATAACAACTGAAGGAGCCGGCGGGGACCGAGGCATTCTCTTTTGAGGAGACGTTCGCCGTATAGCCTTTTCCCGCGTTCCACTGGTTCCCGACCTTCAAGGGGAACTTCAAGAGCATGTAGTAACCCGCGGAAGTTTTGTCGAGGTAGAGCCTCACGTCGGTATCGGTAACCTTGAGGTATTGGGTACCGTATTTTTGCCAACCGCCGCTGACCCACACAAAGCTAATTAATTTCTGGGTGGTGCCCGCGGACGGGTGTCCGTACGTGCCCGAGATAACGTACTTAATTAAATTGGCCCCTTCGAACGAGTAAATCCATTCCGAGCCATTGGCGTGGGGGTAGGTAAATGCCTCGGGCGTCGGGCCGGTGGGCTCGTCGTCGCCGTCGCACGATACCAACAGCGGGACGGCCGCTGTCAGTAAAACCGCCGAGATTATGATCGCGTAACGTCCCGCTAAAAACCGCTTCACCATAAGATCAGCTCCTATCCTTTACGGGTCCGTTAGAACTCCGCGAGAACGATTCTGTTAAGCGTTTTTCTACGCCATTGCCCTAATCATGATTACAAATACAGACTATAACCGATAAGCCGGCCGGCCGCAATAGTTATTTTGACGATGGCGCGCGGCGCCGGACGGGTCGAATCCAAAGAGCCGGGCTACTTTGTTAAGTCGGCAGATTGTACCAGCCGAGATCGAGCATAATCGGCTCGCCGCCCAAGGCCCACCAACCGTGGTTTTTGGCGCCCCACCCGCCTACGCCGCTCGCCCACCACACAGTGAAGGTCCCCAAACCGCCGGTATAGGCCACGCGGGCGCATTTAAAGGTGCCGGCGTTTACCGAAACACTCTCGACGGCGACGAACTTCGCCCTCACCCCCAGGCCCGCGTCCCAGCTTTCACCCCGCGTCAGCGGGAACTTGAGCAGTACTATGAACTGGTTCGCCTCGGCGTCGACGTATACCTTTGCGTCGTCGGCGGTCACCTTGAGATAGTAGACGAACGTCTCCTCCCAGCTGGCCTGGCCGCGGATGTATTCGTACAATTTCTGCGTCTCGCCGGCCGCGGGGTGGTCGTAGGTCCCGGCGATAGCGTACTTCGCAAACTCCATGCTCTCGTAACCGTAAACCCACTCCGCGCCGTCGGGATGGGGATAGTTGAACGGCAGCGTGGGGCCCGCGGGGCCCTCCTCCTCGCCGCAGGAAAATAGAAAAGGAACCGCCGCCGCCAAAGCGACGCCCGTGATTACGGCGCTCCCTTTCGTTAAGAGTCGGCCCGACATATGAAGATTCGCGGCCGCTCGCCCGGGCGGTTTCGTCCCGGCGACGTTACGATAAGGCCGCGTACCGAATATAACCGATAACGGCCGCTCCCGCAACGTTTTTGACGCTGACACGTGGCGGCCCTCCGGAACGTAAACGGCCACCTCGCGCCCGGCGGCCGGGTCGAGGGTATCTGTTCCGACTTCGCCGGTACGCCCTTCAAGGCCGGCGACGGCCGGGCGGTGTTCACCTTTAAATAAAAAAGGCGCCGCAGCCGGCGCCCGGTATCAGCCCACGCGGGGCCCGCGCCTGGTGTAATATTTGAATCCCATCAGCTCGTCCAGGCGGGGATAGCGCGCGCCCAACTTGCGCAGCAGGTACGCCGGCTTCTTGTAGTACGCCGCCCAGTAGAGGAACAACAACTCGAAGGCGCTCGACTCGACCCACCCCACTTCCCTGGTATAACCCGCTACCGCGGACGCGCCCGTTTTCTTCAGGAATTCCTTGAGCTGGGCGTCGACCGCCCGCAGCGTCTTGCAGCTCCCGAAATAAACGAGTTTATTCTTGAACGCGCCTCGCGCGAGGTCGGCTATTTCGGCCAGCGTCACGTCTTCCTCGGGCGATATGCGCAGCTTGCCGCGCGCGCCGTGGAACGACAGATAAACGATACGGTAGTCGCGGAAGTACTTCCGCTGGCGCAGGTAGTACGCGAACTCGGACTTGGTCCCGCACCGGCGGTAGATGAATTTAATCTCGCCCCGCCGCTGCAGCATCTGCAGCAACGGCTTCACCGACTCCTCGCTGCGGATGTCCGGCGACCACTCGCCCTCCAGGCAGATGATCTTATCGAGGACGCGGAGTTTCCTGCGAGCTTTTTTCGTACACTTCTTCATATAAATTATCCCGACGACCCGGGGCCGACTACCGCTCGCCTACTCACCCGTTAAATCCCGCACCGTGAACACCGCCCGAAACTCCAGCCCCGCCGCCTCGTAAGTTTAAAAATCGCCTTCGATAAGTTTCTTTTGCCAATTAGTAACCAAACCTTCTTTTTCTCTTATCGTATCCCAATTGAATTGCTCGAATACCGTTAGTATTAATTCTTTAGCAATATCAAGATCCGAAGCCCTTATTGCGGCGAAAGACCCTTTATAATTAGCTTTAACGAGATCTATTTTCGAAACGTAATCACCGTATAGGCGCCGTCCGGACTCGAAAGAGACAACCTTCCTATCCTTAGCCCCGTGTAAAAATACGGCGATTTTCAAATCGCTGCCGGTAGCGATATCTGCGAAGTACCTTTTAATGAACAATAAAAATTCTGTAATTTGGAATATTATACTTAGAAAAGAAATAACGTACTTACCATTCTCTACGTCCGTCTTTTCACCCTCTTTAAAAGCACCCTTCCAAATAAATAATCCGCTAAAATACGCACGATAACCTTCGATGGTTATCCTATTAAAACCCAATCGTCGAGCGTCGAAAACGGTTACCGACTCCCTCCCGTTTTCGAAATTATTAACATTCCCTTTTGTATCGGTATGCGGGAAATCCCAACCCGTTTTACGAACCACGGACCTTTCTACCAATGCACCTATCTCTGAGTAGTTTGGAAACCTTTGCGGATTATAATCTATCGGATAAGCCGCTAATTCCCAATGTCCATACTTTTTCAATCCCTCACCTATCTTCTCCTCAAAAAAATCGTTCGCCGCGTCAACCTCCGAAGTATATTTCAAAAGATCTTCGCCTTCTTCGCGCAAAGGTTTACCGTCTATCAACCTTTTTTTACTATGAAGCAATTCGTCAGACTTTTTCACTAACGCCCGCCCCATAAGCTCTCGTATATCTTCTACGGTAGAAATCGCTTCGGTACTACCTTTATCAGTCCTAATATATATTTGGCCACGCTTTAAGATTTGGGTGTTTGACCCGTCGCTAGAATGTGCTTCTTTTTTACAAATAATAGGAATTTCCCTAAACTCCGGGACTTCGATTATAACCGTACGCTTACCATCGAACTCGTGTTTATATATTATGCAAACGTGTTTGGGATCGGTATACCTCTCTAAAAATTGATTTAACTCGGTTTGATCGAAAGAAGCCACATCATCCTCAGCATTACCCACGAAAGAAAAATCAGCGTCCCTAACCCCTCCTATAATTTTCCCGCCGTCTTGGATATTAGCCATCCCGAGAATATCCCGAATCAACTCCAACTTTTCGTCTTTAGTACTCCCTCTCCACCGTAAAAACTCCTTGTAATCATGGTTCTTCGCTTCGCACCTTACCCTAATCAACCTCTCCGCATCTTCTTCGGTTAGCATTTTAAACCTCCGTTACCATTTACTTAATTAAACCCACCTCTTTTAATTCGGTCTCTATCTCTTCGATCTTCTCATTAACGAATATCTTAAAATCAATCCTGGCAATACCTTCTAAATCAGAAGGTATTTTAGTACCCTCTTTACTAATTATACAAACGCGGTTCCTCCCGACCTTACCATAAAACCAACCAAGCTCAAAAAATACGTTCGGTCGTGGCTGCTCGTATTTTGCCCCTTTATTTTCCACCATATCGTCCGGCGTAAACAATCCAAAAGCGAACGCCGCGTCTTCGGCCTCTTGTTCGAATTTATCGAGCACCGCCCGACTTTTCTGCGGCCTTTTACGTAATAACTTAACCTCTAACCCCCACCGTTCGATTAAAATATCTTTTAATTTATGTAAATTCCCCTCATCGTGGCCATGTACGATAAAAACGATCCGCGAAGGCTTTTTACCAGTTTTACTGCGCGCCGTTTTTTCCTCGTTTTCGTATTCTAGACTCAAATAATCTTCCGGATAATTTTCGATCTCCTCCATTAATGCTCGTAAAAAGTCGTGCTTCTCGTGTGCTTCACTTTCTAATTCCTCCCTCGGAGACCGAAACGCAATCATCGCGCCGCCTTCCGGGGCGAACTTTTCCGCTTCACTTAGGTTTATCTTTTTAGCTATTAACTTTTTAGTCCTATCCAACCAACGGCCGTATTTTTCAACGCCCAACGTATAATCATTATACGCGTCCGCGTCGTTAACTATTACCTCCAATTCTTTTAATTGATTATAAAGCTCCCGTATCGCTTCGGTTTTCTTTTCCTCGTCTACCATTTTAATGTACCTCCTATTAATTCAATACCGCAAATCCCCAACGGAAAATATATTCCGAAACTCCAGCCCCGCCGCCTCGACGGCCTCCCGGGCGCCCTCGCCGCGGTCCACCAGCAGCACGACGGCCAGCGGCTCGATGCCCGCGGCCCGGGCCGCGGCCGCGGCCTTGAGCGCCGACGCCCCCGTCGTCGCCGTGTCCTCGACGACGACGCACCGCTTCACGGCGTCGACGTAGCCCTCGAGCTGGCGGCCGGCGCCGTGGCCCTTCGGCTCCTTGCGGCAGTAGACCGGGTAGAGCTCGTACCCGGCGGCCGCCGCGGCCGTCGCCGTGGCCGTGATTATGGGGTCCGCGCCCAGCGTCATCCCGGTTATGCCGAGCGGTTCGCCGCCCTCCTCGAGCAGGTCGCGTATCGCCTCCAGGAAGAGCACGGCGGCCAGGACCGCGCCGCGCTGGTGAATCGTTACGCGCCGGCCGTCGATGTAATATTTGCTCTTCTTGCCCGAGGCAAGCGTGAAGTCGCCCTCGGCGTACGCCACCTCGCGTATAAGCGCGAGCATTTCCGCGCGCGCCTCCACCAGGGGGATATCGAATATATTACCCATATCTCAAGGGGCGTCGTCGCCGTCCTCCTCGAAGGGCAGCGTTTCGATTTCGGGAAGGTCACTGGGCGGCTTCTTCCCGAGGTGTTCGTACCCCCGGCGCGTCGCCACGCGGCCGCGCTGCGTCCGCCCCAGAAAGCCTATCTTGAGCAGGAACGGCTCGACGACGTCGGCCAGCGTTTCCTCCTCCTCGTTGAGCGTCGCGGCCAGCGCCTTCAATCCTACCGGGCCGCCGTCGTACGTCTCGACAATAACCTCCAGTACGCGCCGGTCGAGGACGTCCAGCCCTTCCCCGTCTATGCCCAGCAGCGAGAGCGCCTCGGCCGCGGCCTCGTCGTCCAACTCGTCCCGCCCCTTGACCTGGGCGTAATCGCGGACCCGCCTCAGCAGGCGGTTCGCCACCCGCGGCGTGCCCCGCGCCCGGCACGCCACCGCCTTCGCGCCGCCGGTCGTCAGCGGCACGTCCAATATCTCGGCCGAGCGAAGGAGGATCCGTTCCAGGTCCGCCGGCGGGTAGAACTCGAGGTGGTGGAACAGGCCGAAGCGGTCGCGGAGGGGCGAGGTGAGCAGTCCTACGCGCGTCGTGGCGCCGACGAGCGTGAAGCGCTTCAGGTTGAACTTCACGGTCCGGGCGTCGGGCCCTTTGTCCAGAATGAAGTCGATCTTGAATTCCTCCATCGCCGGGTACAGGAACTCCTCCACCACCCGCGGTAAGCGGTGGATTTCGTCGATGAAGAGGATGTCGCCCTCGCCGAGGTTGGTCAGGAGGCCCATGAGGTCGCCGGGGCGTTCGAGCGCCGGGCCGGAGGTGGCGGTGATGTGCGCTTCCAGCTCGTTGGCGACGACGTAGGCCAGCGTCGTCTTGCCCAGCCCGGGCGGGCTGTACACGAGGAGGTGGTCCAGCGGCTCGCCGCGCTCGCGCGCCGCGTCCACGGCGATCTTCAAATTGTCCAACACCGCTTGCTGGCCCACGAACTCGTCGAAGCGGCGAGGCCGCAGCGGCGCCGTGAACGTGGCGTCCTCCGGCTTCTCCTCCCGGGCTATGAGTTCGTTGCGCGTTACTTCCGCCATCATCTGGCCCTTTGGCCGGCGTAGATGAGCGCGAGGACCTCTTCCGCGGTGGTGCAATCGCGGCCGCCGTCGCCGAGGTTATCTATCAAGGCCCGTATCTCGGAGCGGCTGTAGCCGAGCTGCTCGAGCACCGCCTCCGCCTCCAGGAGCCCCTCCGCGGCGCTCGGCACCGCGGCCTCCGCCCGCGTCCGGCACAACGCGGCCGCCGCGACCTTATCCTTGAGCTTGTGGATAATCTCCTCGGCGCGCTTGCGGCCTACGCCGGGTAGGAGTGTGAGGGCGGCGACGTCCTCCTCGATGATGGCCCGGGCCACGCGCGCGAAAGGAAGGGTTAGCGCCCGCGCCCCGGCCTTGGGGCCGATGCCCGAGACCGAGATGAAGTGCTCGAAGAACTCGCGCTCTACGTCGTTGACGAAGCCGACGAGGAGAGGCGTAATGCGGGAGGGGGTCGCGACGAGGTGGTACGAGATGACTAGCGAGACCTCTTCGCCCGGGCCGACTTTCTCGAGCTGCGCCGCCACCGCGCCCGGCAGCAACACGTCGTAGCCGACGCCGCCCGCCTCCAACACGACGGCGCCGCGCTTCTTCTTCAGTACTATCCCTCTCAGGTGCGAGATCATCGCGTATTGTTTCGGCGCGCGGACAGGAAGTGGCCGCACAGCGCGAGCGCCAACGCGTCCGCCTCGTGCTGCGTCGCCGGCGGCTCCTTCAAATCCAAATGCCTTACGACCATCCGCGAGACCTGGTCCTTGGAAGCGCCGCCCGCGCCCACCACGGCCTGCTTGACCCGCCGCGCCGGAAACTCGAGCACCGGCGCCCCCGCCTCGGCGCAAGCCTCCAGTATTACGCCCCGCGCCTGCGCCATCTGGAGCGCCGTCTTGGGGTGCTCGGCGTGGGAGAAGAGCATCTCCACCGCCACCGCCTCCGGTTTGACGGCGCCCAGGACCTCGAGGGTGTATTTACGAATAGCGGCCAAACGCTCCGGCAGCGGCCACTTGGCGGGCGGCGCCGCGGTATCGCCGTACGATTTATAATACGCCCTACCGCGACTCTCGACGCAACCGAAACCCGAGGCCGTCAAGCCGGGGTCGATGCCCAGTATCTTCATTATAATATTAAAACGTGCGCCGCTTTAACGAGACCCGCCGTGCGGCGGGCCCGCGTCGGCTGCTACTCCTCGGCCGCCAAGGCGTTCAGCGCCGCCGCTATTATGTCCGCGATGCGGTTGACGTACCCCGCGTTCTCGGGCGCGAACGAGAAGAAGACCAACTTCCCGGCGCCCACCGGCCGCACCATGCCGTAACAGAGGCCGTCGCCCGGGCCCACGAAAAACGACGCCGCGTCCGCCGGAGGTCGGAACCCGTCGCTCCAGTTGCCGATTATCGTCAGGTCGTTCGACAGGCTGTACTTCTCTTGCGGCAAAGACGCCGCCGGCCCGGCCGCCACCTCGGCCACCTGCGTGTCCGCCTGGTACGACGTTATCCCCAGGACCTGCCGCGTAAACGGCGTACGGCCCCGCGAAGCATCCGACAGGTAGTTTTGCGACGCCAATAACAGCCGGCCGCCGCCCTCGACGTACGACGCCATCGCGCGCTCGTCCGCCGCCGAGATGACCACCGGCCGCGCGTCCAGGCCGTTGAACCAGATGACGAGCGGATACGCGGCGAGCTCCGCCGCGGACGGCCCGTCTCGGCCGGCGCGCACGACGTACACGTCGAACGGGACGCCCAGCCGCTGTAGCGCGTCGCGGTACTTGCCGTCGACGTCGACGCTGTACTTGTTGCCGTTGCTCGGGCCGTCGTCATCGTCCACGAGTAACAGCTTGCGGTTCTTTAAGAAGCGCTTGAAGAGCGGCTCAGGCCGGGGCGGCGTAAGCTCGAGGCGCCGGAATACGCCAACCGCCACGGTGGCCGGCTCGCGTTG
>JAZGGY010000022.1:0-5586 GCA_036480675.1 bacterium
GCCGATGCACGTACTTGCCAGGATTTCCCAGTCGGCGTGCTCGAACGCTTTCTCCAACCCGGCTCGAGCGCTCTCGAGCATCGGCTCCTTCTTCGCGGTTCCGGCTTTTTCCCGGAAAGCTTTTATCGCGGCCTCGGCGTCGCCGTCTTCGGCGCCGAAGAGGTCTTGGTAGCGTTCGACCAATTTGCGGCCTTTCTCGGTCTGGACCTTCACCAGGTAATAATCCTCGAGCGCGTAAGCGACGGCGTCGACGCCGTCTTCGGCGTAGGATATCCGGTCGCAGAAGCAGTCCTGCCGGGCGGCGGCGCAGGCGAGCGCGAAAAGGGTCGCATTGGCGCGGCGGCCCAGGTACGGGTCGTCGAGGTAGTCCCACTTGAAGACGTGGTCTATGATATCGAACGCCGCGGCGTCGCACATATTGACGCCGAAGAGAAGGACGTCGTGCGCCTCCGGTTCGGGCCCTTCCGCGCGTATTTTTTCGTCTTCGCGTTCGTAACGGACCAGCGTCTCGGTTTGTGGAAGCGCGATCGCCTTCGCCGACATCGGCGGTTGCTCGTCAACGAACGCGACGTCGTCGAAGGCGGCGGGGCGGCCGTAAACGAGGTTGCCGTTGGCGTCGCGCGTCTTCGCGACGACGTCGTAGTCGGCCCGGGCGCGCTCGAAGAGCTCGCCGACCTTGTCTTCGTTCAATCTGTAATACTCGGCGGCCATTGGCTTACAGTATGAAGTCTTCCTTGTCGTCGCGCTCGTAATGGGTGAGCGCCGGTTCGGTCTCGGTGGTTTCGCCGGAGACGTAGCCGAAGCGCTCGGCGAAGTCGCGCGAGAGGACGTTATTCAAGACGTCGACCGGGATTCCCACCGGGCACACCCGCGAGCACTCCTGGCACTCGATGCAGCGGCCGGCGAGGTGTATGGCTCGGATGATGTGGTAGTGGAGGTTGTTTTCCGGCGCGACCGACTTATCGATCCACTGCGGTTTGTTGTCTTCCACGAAGCACTGGTGGCAATAACACAGCGGGCAGGCCAGGCGGCAAGCGTAGCAGCGTATGCAGAGCGACATTTGGCGGCGCCACCACGCGAGGCGCTCCTCCGCCGACATTTTCTCGACTTCCTCGAGCAAAGGCCAACTCTCCACGGGGGTGGGCGTGCTGACGCGCTCGCCGACGAAGACGTCCGCCAAGGGTGTGTTGCGCTCGAGGCAACGGCGGCATTTCTCCTGCCAATGGGATTCGCCCGGCGAGTCCAGGTCGGCCGCCCCTTCCGTCAACTTCCGGGGGTCGAGCATCGCCGGACAGGGTACGCCGACGACTACTATCTTATCCCGTTCGACCTGCTCCTCCGCGGCCAGGACGTTTAGCGTGCGGACCTCGCACTGCTTGCATATCAGGCCGACGCGGGAACCGCGCAGCTCCGGCAGGAAGTTGGCGAGGTTATCGTACGACTTGCGGTCGAAGGTAAGGCGGCTCAGGTCGGAGTCTTTAGCGAGGATGGCCGGGAACGTGTGGCCGTAGTCCTCCACGTAGCCGACGAAGTAGTCGATCTTATCGTCGTCGAATAGCTTCTTGACCGCGGCCTGAAGTTCTTCTCTAATCGTCGCCATCCTCTTCGTAGCGGAACGGGCCGACCTCGAGCAGGTCCCTCGTCACGGCCTCGACGACGTTGGCCCATTTGCGACCTTCCGAAGCCGATACCCAGGAGACGCGGAAGCGACGCGGGTCGATGCCTACGTGGTCCAACAACTGTTTGAGCGCGATGAACTTGCGCCGGGCGTAGTAGTTGCCCTCGATGTAGTGGCAGTCGCCCGGGTGGCACCCCGAGACGAGTACGCCGTCGGCGCCCTCGCGGAAAGCGCGGAGTATCATAAGGGGGTCGACGCGCCCGGAACAGGGTACCCGAATAATGCGAACGTCGCACGGATAAGGGATGCGGCTGGTCCCGGCCAGGTCCGCGCCCGCGTACGAGCACCAGTTGCATAGAAAGCCGACGATATTCGGCTCCCATTGCGGCGCCTTTTCAGGTTCCTTTTGTTTTTCTGCCTTAGTCACTATTCTTTGCCGCCCGCACCCGTTCCAGGTAGCCGCCGATTTCCGCGTAGACCTGGTCGTCGCTGAAGCCGCGTTGGTCAATGCAGTTACCGGGGCACGTCGCGACGCACAAGCCGCAGCCCTCGCATTTGGCCTCGGTTATCTTCGAGACCGCCCGCGTCACTTTCTTTCCGTCGACGGTGATAGTAATTTCGGACTTCTCCGGCGCGCCGAAGGGACAAACGTTGACGCAGTTCCAGCAGCCGGTGCAAATGAGGGGGTCCGCGACCGCGACCGTAGGCTCCCGGGTAATGTCTTCTTTGGATAGTAGGCCTAATACCTTGGAAGCCGCGGCGGAACCCTGGGCCACCGATTCCGGGATGTCTTTGGGCGCCTGGCAGCAGCCGGCCAGGAAAATGCCGCCGGTCGCCGTATCCACCGGCCTGAGCTTGGGATGCGCTTCGTTGAAGAAGCCGTCCTTATCGGTCGAGATGCCGAGTATTCGAGCCAGTTCCGCGGAACCCTTAGCCGGCACTATAGCCGTGGCCAGGACGACCAGGTCCGCGGCCACTTCGACCTGTTCGCCGGAGAGCGTATCCTGGCCTTCGACGATTACCTTCCCGCCTTCGTCGTAGACGCGGGAAACGCGGCCGCGCAGGTACTCCGCGTCCTCCTCGACGCAGGCCCGCTTCCAGAATTCCTCGTAACCTTTGCCGGCGGCGCGTACGTCTATGTAGAACAGGTATGCCCGAGCGTCGTGGATGCGGTGCTTGAGGATGACGGCGTGTTTGGCGTTGTACATGCAGCATATCTTCGAGCAATACTCTTTGTAGTCTTCGTCGCGCGAGCCTACGCAGTGGACGAAGACAACAACTTTCGGCTCTTCGCCGTTCGACGGCCGCAATATCTTACCCTCGGTCGGGCCGCTGGCCGACGACATCCGTTCGAACTGCAAGCCGGTTATGACGTCCGGGATGGCGCCGTACCGGAATTCGCCCATCTGCGTGTGGTCGAGAAGGTCGTAGCCGGTAGCTGCGATTATGGCGCCGACCTCCACTTCTTCGAATTGGTCCTCTTGCTCGAAGTCTATGGCCCCGCGCAAACAGGCCTTTTCGCAAGCGCGGCACTTCCCGGTCTTGAAGAAGACGCAGGTCTCGCGGTCGATGACCGGTATATTGGGGACGGCCTGCGGGAAGGGGACGTAGATAGCGGTGCGGTTGCCGACGCCGAAGTCGAACTCGCTCGGTATTTTCTTGTAGGGGCACTTGTGCCAGCAGTCGCCGCAGCCGTTGCAGAGTTCGGTGTTTACGTACTTGGCCTTCTTGCGGATGGTTACCTTGAAGTTGCCGACGGCGCCGTCAACCTTCTCCACCTCGCAGTAGGTGTAGAGTTTTATCAACTCGCTGCGCGAGGCATCCACCATCTTGGGCGTGAGGATGCACTGCGAGCAGTCGAGGGTGGGGAAGGTCTCGTCCAGGCCGGCCATCTTGCCGCCGATGGAGGGCGTCCGCTCGACCAAGATGGTTTCGACGCCGCCGTCGGCGACGTCGAGCGCGGCCTGGATACCGGCGATACCGCCGCCGATGACCAGCGCGCGTTTGGTAACCGGTACTTTAATAGGCTCGAGCGCGAGGCTCTGCGCCACCCGGGCCACCATCATGCGTACGGCGTCGACGGCCTTGGCCGTCGCTTCGTCGACGTCGCTGTGCACCCACGAGCATTGCTCGCGGATGTTGGCCATCTGCATGCGGTAGGGGTTTATACCGGCTTCGGCGGCGACGGCGCGGAAGGTGGGCTCGTGCATCCGGGGCGAGCAGGCGGCGACGACGATGCCGTCCAACTTGTGCTCGAGCGCGGCGTCCACGATCGTCTTCTGGCCCGGGTCCGAGCACATGTACTTGTAGTTGGTGGCGTAGACGACGTGGGGTAGTTTGGCCGCCGCCTCGGTAACTGTTTCCATGTCGACCGTCGACGCAATATTAGCGCCGCACCAACAGATAAATACGCCAACGCGGGCCATTATTTCTCGGCCGGGGCCGTCGTTTCGGCGCGGCCGCTATTTATCTTTTGAATTAAAGGCGACGTGTCAACCATGATTTTGCCGAAGCCGAGCTCGCCGCTCGAGTGCCCCATGCATAGACCCAGTAGTTGGGTAAAGTACACAGCGGGAATGCGACCTTTCAAGTCGAGCTTCTTAAGGATCGCCGGTTGGCGCAAGTCCAGGTTGGACTGGCACATCGGGCACGCGACGACGACGGCGTCGGCTCCCGCCTTCAGCGCCGATGCGAGGATCTTGCCCGTCATGTGGTAAACGACGTCGGTTCGGGAGAGCGAGAATGCCGCGCCGCAGCAAACGACGCGGCGGGGCCAATCCAACACCTCGGCGCCGCACAGTTCCATTAGGCGGTCCATCGCGCGCGGCTCTTCCATGTCGTCGAAGGCCGCGACGTCCCTGGGCCGCGTGAGGAGGCATCCGTAATAGCAAACCACTTTGACGCCGCCGAGGGTGCCGGCGAGCTTGGCCTTGATTTCGTCCGCCGGTACGTCGTTGGCGATTATGTCCAGGAGGTGGCGGACGGCGACGCCGGTGCGGTAAGGGCGCCCGAGGGCTTTTTCAACCTCCGCACGTAGGTGCGCGTCTTCGCGTAGGTTCACGTCGGTATACCGCAGGCGGTTGTAGCAAGCGGCGCAGGGGGCGGCGACGGCGCTCTCCGTCGCGCTGGTAATGGTGTGCGCGGGTAGGGCGTAAGCGAGCAGCTCGTTTACGGAGTGGGCGGACGTCGCGCCGCAGCAGGCCCACCCCGGGATATCGACCAGCTCGATGCCCAGCGTCTTGCAGACGGCTCGAGTCGACAGGTCGTATTCCACCGCGGTCGAGTGGAGGGTGCAACCGGGGTAATAGCTAAACTTCACCGCGCGGCGCCTCCTCGCGGCTGTATTTGAAGATACGGCGTACCGCGGCGTTGTCCGCGCCGCGTCCGGGGAAGAGTTTTATCTTACCCTTTAGTAACATGCGCGGGACGGCGGCGACGTCTTTGAAGAAGTGGCCGCTCAAAAGGTTATTGAGTATTATGAGGCCCGGCTCGTAAAGGCGGCCGAACCATTTTACCGTTTTGAGGAAAGCTTTGTGGAAGACGAAGACGACGCGCTCGCCCGACGTTACGCCCCGGCGGTACGCGTCGTGGCGGAGCAATTCCATTATCTCTTTGACTTCGACGTTGCGGGGGCAACGCGCCGTACAAGTCTCGCAGCTGGAGCACACCCAATAAGAGTTCTGCTCCAGCACCCGGTCGTATAGGCCGAGCTGGAGGAAGCGGATAACGCGGTTCGGCGGCTCGTCCATCGTGTACGCCGCGGGGCAACCCGCGGAACACTTGCCGCACTGGTAGCATTGGCTCAGCGGGTGGCCGAGGTGCTCTTCCATCCGCGCGATAAAGGCGCTACTTTTCGGGGTTCTATTTAGACGGATCACAAGGGACCTTCTTGGCCGCCATTATAGTAAAATCTTGGCGGCGTTGTAAAGGGCGAAATAGAATGTGAAACATTTCACATATATTCCTTA
>JAZGGY010000023.1:0-5497 GCA_036480675.1 bacterium
GCGCCGGTCAGAAGGGCGCAGGCCAGAGCGGCGCGGGTCAGAAGGGCGCAGGCCAGAGCGGCGCGGGCCAGAAGAGCGGCTAGCACGGCGGCGCTTCCTCCCACGGCCGCGTGAAGGCGTTGTTTAGGTAGGGGCGTACAGCTGTACGCCCCTACTTCGGAAGCGGGCCGAGGGGCCCCTTTTTTGTGGAATAATTTCAACTTGACTAAATTCCCCTGTTATTAAATAATGGCTCTGGGAGAAGGTATACGTAACCGGGTGGATTTCCAAAGGGGTTTGAGGGCATGCCCGGGGTAGGAGGAAACAAAATTAAGAGGGCACGGCGCCTCGCGCGCCCCGCGTTACGAAATAATACCCAGGTTCGGCTAAGTGCCGACCTGGGGTTTTTATTTAACGTTAACCCACGCCAGCTCTTTGGAGTGCCCTCATTACCGAGCAGGAGGTCGAATGATGAAAAGGGTTTTAATTATCGCCGCGGTTACGGCGCTGGCGGCTGCGGCCTGCGCCTCGCCGGCCAAGTACGTTTACGAGGGCAAGTGGGGCGAATTCGGTACCGGCAACGGCCAGTTCGGCATCATGAATAGCGTGGGCCTGGCCCCCAACGGCAACGTCTACGCGACCGACGATCAGCACTACCGCGTCCAATACTTCACCGCCACCGGGTCCTATCTGGGCCAGTGGGGCAATATGGGCTCCGGCCCCGGCGAGTTCGATATGCCGGGGGACGTGGCGGTAGCCGCCAACGGCAACGTCTACGTAACCGACTCTGGAAATTATCGCATCCAGTGCTTTACGGCGACGGGCTCGTTCCTACGCTCGTGGGGTACGAAGGGTACCGGCAACGGCCAGTTCGACTACCCGGTAGGCGTGGCCATCGCCGCCACCGGTAACGTTTACGTAACCGAGGCAGGGAACGACCGCGTCCAGTACTTCACCCGCACCGGCTCCTACCTCGGCAAGTGGGGCTCGCGAGGGTCGGGCAAGGGCCAATTCCGCAACCCCGGTGGTTTGACCGTCGTATCTTCACCCCGCCGCGTCTACATCGTCGACCGGTCAAATAACCGCATCCAATACTTCACGTACGCTGGCTCTTTCCTCGGCATGTGGGGCGGGTCCGGTACCGGCGCCGGCGAGTTTAATAGACCTGGCGACGTAGCCTACGGCCCCAACGATACCGTATACGTCACCGACACCTGGAACCACCGCCTCCAATATTTCACATCGACGGGTTCGTATTGGGGCGAGATGGGTAGATACGGCAACGGCGACGGCGATTTCAACGTTCCCTGGTCCGTGGAGATAACCGCCAACGGCGCCCGGATGTACGTCGGCGACACCCAAAACTCCCGTATACAATATTTCAAACTTACGAACCCCGCCGTCGTACCCGAATCGCTCGGGAAGGTTAAGGCGTTGTTCCGGTAGGGGCGACTGGCCAGTCGCCCGGCGTGGGCAAGGGCCCGGGGGCTGAAGCCCCCGGTTAACGCCCCTTGTCCCCGAAAGGCCCGCGGGGCCCCTTTTTTATTTGACACAAGCTTACTGAAATAGTAATTTATGCCGGGTTTGGCGTCGTTCGACTAACGGCCTGACGGGGTAAAGAAAATGGTACTTATCCTGGGAAAGGATATCGGCTTCTGGACGGCGTTCGTCGCCGGCATATTTATTCTGCTGCACCTGCCCTCCTGCAGCGAGCACTGGGCCTACCGGCTCCTGCCTTTTTCACGTTACTTAAGGAAGTACCACAACCTGACGTTGTCGGTGGCGACGGCGTTCGCCTTCGCACACGTAGTGTTGTCGTTGGTGGGTCTAATTACGGGAGTATGGATCTAAGGCGTAGCGCGGCCGCAAGCTGAGCACGGAAGGCGCCGACGGCAAACGGTTTCAAACGCATTTATAACTTCAACTAAAGGAGGCTCTCGCTATGGAAGGCGAAATGACGCCCGAGGAGATGGAGAAGAAGAAGCAGATGGTGTTGTCGATGTGCACCTGCAAGGCGTGCCCCAGCTGGGTGGAGTGCGACGAGGCGGGCGGCTACTGCTTTCCGCCCATCGGCAAGAGCGCGTGCATCACCGAGGAGAAGGGCTGCATCTGCGGCGGCTGCCCGGTCTACGCGCAGATGGACCTCAAGCACGGCTACTACTGCACCAAGGGCTCGGAGAAGGAACAGGCGGGGATGTAAGGTCGCAACCGTTGAACGTCGCGGGCCGGCCTTCGCGTCGGCCCGTTTTTTTAATTTTATAAAATAGCTTGCTATAATAGAGAGTAAGAGGTAATATTCAAAGGGGTTCGAGGAGGTAGATATGAAGCGGTTAATAATTTTTATAGTTGCGCTGTCGGCCCTGGCGGCCGGCGCGGCGTTAGGCCGGATCGGCGACATCGTAGCCTCGTTCCCGGCGCCGGCGAATAACCCCATCGCGCTGGCGATCCGGGGTACTACCTACCCCTATTACATCTACGTCTACTGCCGCACCTCGCCCTATCGGATTTATAAATTGGACTGGCAAAACGGGTCCGTATACTCCTCCTTCATTTCGCCGCAGGGACCTTATACCCGGGGCCTTACCTGCAGTTACGGCGGCGGCGGCGGCCTGCCCGCCGGCAATTACCTCTGGATGGGCAATTACTTCACCGACCGCATCTACCGGTGCGATCCCGAGAACGGCAGCGTTTACGCCTCCATCCCGGCCAACCACGACATGTCGGGCGGCCTCGCCGTCACGGCTATCGGCGACGGCGGCTATCAACCGACGTTTATGTTGTCCAACGACACGGCGCCCCGGTACGTTTTCCGCCAGAGCTTGACGAGCGGGTCCGTTTACTCGTCGTTCGCGCCGGCGCAGACCCTTTACGACCTGGCGTGGGAATGGCCGAACAAGCTTCTCTGGGGCGGTAATATCGGCAACGGCGTTTACGCCTATACGACCACTGGTAGGTTCTTTGAATCTTTTACGATGCCGGTTAACAACGTCGGCGGCTTGACCTACCGTTCCCAGTACCTCTACGTAGCGACTACCACCGGCAGCAACCGTATCTGGGTAATCCACTGCCCTAATAATAGATCGGCGGTTCATCCAACGTCGGTCGGCCGCGTGAAGGCGTTGTTCAGGTAGGAAGGCCGGTGCCGCCGACGTGGGCGTGGTCGCGCCGAACGTTTTGTTTACGCGTGGGCGGTTATATGGTAAAATAGCTCTTGTGATATTTGGGCGCCGAGGAAGTCCGGGCGATGAAGAACGATAAGAGGACCAAAGCGGAGCTAATAGAGGAGCTCGCCGCGGCGCGCGGCCGGCTCCGCGAGTTGGAGATCTTGGCGACCGCGGCCAGGCGGGCGGGGCCGGGGGAATCGGAGGAGAAATTCCGCAACGTCGTCGAGTCGTCGCCGATGGGCATCCACATGTACGAACTGGCCCCGGACGGACGGCTTATTTTCATAGGCGCCAACCGCGCGGCCGACGAGATCCTCGCCGTCGACAATTCGCAATTCATCGGGAAGACCCTCGAGGAGGCGTTTCCTCCCCTCGCCGGGACCGAGTTGCCGGAGCGGTACCGGCTAGCCGCCGCCGAAGGCGAGCTCTGGCATATCGAACAGATCGTATACGAAGACGAGCGGATCAAGGGCGCTTTCGACGTCACCGCCTTCCAAACGTCGCCCGGGAAGATGGCGGCGATGTTCCTCGACGTCACCGAGCGCAAGCGCGCCGAGGAGGCGTTGCGGGAATCGGAGGAGAAATACAGCAACCTGTTCCACCATTCCAGGGACGCCGTCATTATCCACGATTTGGAGGGGGCCGTGCTGGATTCCAACGAGCAGGCCGCGGACCTGTTCGGATATACGCGGGAGGAGTTCGCCTCTCTGCGCGTCGAGGACCTCCATCCGCCGGAGGCGCTCGCGGCCTCGCGCGAGGCGTTCCGCCGGATATCGCGGGAGGGGTTCGTCCGGTTCGAGGTCGATTTCCAAAAGAAGGACGGCTCGGTTTTCCCGGCTGAGGTATCGTCGAGTTTATTCGAGATAGCGGGGAAGAAGGTTATCCAGGGCATCCCGCGCGACATTACCGAGCGCAAGCGGGCGTACGAAAGATTGCAGCAGAGCCTGTACGGCACGATCAAGGCCATATCCAAAATCGTCGAGGAACGCGATCCCTATACCTCCGGCCACCAATCGCGCGTCGCCGCGCTGGCTCGGGCCATCGCCGGGGAGATGGGCCTGTCCGAGGACCGGGCGGAGGGAATATTCGTGGCCGCCTCCGCGCACGACATAGGCAAGATCTCCATCCCGGCGGAGATACTCAGCAAGCCGGGCCAACTTACCGAGATGGAGTTGGATATTATTAAGACCCATGCCCGGGTCGGTTACGATATCCTGAAGAGCGTCGAGTTCCCCTGGCCCGTGACCGAGGTCGTCCTCCAGCACCACGAGCATCTGGACGGTTCCGGGTATCCGGGTGGCCTGGGCGGCGACGATATTCTACTCGAGGCGCGGGTTTTGTGCGTTGCGGATGTGGTCGAGGCTATGTCCTCGCACCGGCCGTACCGCCCCCACCTGGGCGAGGGGAAGGGGTTCGAGGAGATAACTCAGTATCGGGGCGTCCGGTACGACGTCGACGCCGTCGACGCCTGCCTTATATTATTCCGCGAAAAGGGCTTCCTGTTCGAATAGATTTTTACGGCCGCAGCGCCGGCCTCCCTCGGCCGCGCGAAGGCGTTGTTTAAGTAGGGGCGCCTGGCCAGTCGCCTCGACCGGTACTCGTAAGGGCCGACCTTCAGGTCGGCCCGTTTCGTCGTTATGTCTCGGGGGATTAAACCGCGCCCGCCAGCTGCAGCCGCCGGCCGAAGTCGGCGCGGATGCGCTCGCGGAGGTTTGTATGTTCCGGGCGCTCGAGCCGTTCGTCCTCGTCCAGCGTCGCCGCCGCCAGCTCCCGCGCCAACTCGAATAAACCGCGGTCGTGAATCAGGGCCTGTAACGCGAAGTCCGGCAGGCCGTGCTGCCTCGTCCCCCACAGCTCGCCCGGGCCCCGTATCGCCAGGTCCGCCTCCGCGATCTCGAAGCCGTCGGACGTGCGCGCCAGCGTCTTCAGCCGCGCCTTCGCCTCCGCGGTGACTTTCCCCGGCGCGACGGCGACGAAGTGGGAGGCGTGCTCGCCCCGGCCGACGCGGCCGCGGAGCTGGTGGAGCTGCGACAGGCCGTAGCGGTCGGCGTGCTCCACCACCATCACGGTCGCGTTCGGCACGTCCAGGCCCACCTCCACCACCGTCGTCGCCACCAGGACGTCCACGTCGCCGCCCCGGAAGGCCGTCATCGTGGCCTCGCGCTCGTCGGCCGGCAGGCGGCCGTGGACCAATCCTATCCGGTAATCCGGGAATACTTCGTCGGCGAGTTTTTCGGCCATCGCCGTCGCGGCTTTGAGGGCGTTCGTCTCCGACTCCTCGATAACCGGATAGACGACGAAGCCCTGGCGGCCGGCGGCCACCTCCCGGCCCAGCAGCTCGAACGCTTCGTCGC
>JAZGGY010000024.1:0-5788 GCA_036480675.1 bacterium
CATTTGGGCCGCCTCCGCCACGGCTACTACCGGCTCCATAACCGCGGGCTACGGTACCCTCGCCCGCATCACGATTACGCCGACCAGCGTAGACCCGACCTCGTTGGGCCGCGTTAAAGCGGTGTTCAAATAGCTTGGGCTAACCCCGCCAAAAAACCCCGCCCCCCGGCGGGGTTTTTATTTTACCTAAAATTGCCAGTAATAAAAACGCCCCTCTCGAGCGAGAGGGGCGTTTAGTTTCGTTGCGGAATCGGACGTGATTACTTGAAGATGGACTTTACGTGGCCTAAGCTTGTCGGCGTAACGCCTGAGTAGCCGATCGTTATACGGCCTTTTTGCCAATAACCGGCCTGAACGGTACCGGTCGTGGCGGTAGCAGAGTTTGCGTAAATACGGCCGGGGCCGCCCGAGCTATAATACATGTAGTTGGTACCGCCGCCGGTAAAGCTCGTCCACGATACCTCGAAGAGTAAGTTCCTCGTGTTGTTAAAGGTGAAGTTGGTCGGCTTGACGATCGATACCCAGCTGCCGCCCGCGTGCCGCGCAAGAACGTAGTTCCCGGAGTAAACGGTAACCGGAGTACCGCCACCGTAATTGGCAGCGAAATTGGTGCTGATGGTCGAAGAGCTCGAGTGGCAGAGTAGAATTTTACAACTGTTGAAGGTCCCGCCGTTGCCCTGGTAACCGGCATACATCTGGAATTCGATATTGCTGATATCACCGATTTCGTTTAACTCGGCCTGGCGCCACATCGTTTGGAACCGCATCTGGGGGTAATAACTGGAATTCGCCCAGAACGGTATAGTGTTACCGCCGGTGCCGGAGCCTCCTACATTGTGCACAATGGCTACCGCTACCGTAGACGCGGCGACGACGAGCGCCAACGTTAATAACGCGCACTTTTTCATTATACTCCTCCTTTAGTAACAACAGTTTGAGCCTGTGATCTGTAAGCCAGCAATTTAAACATATTTTTTACCAAATTGCAACAGAAAAATAAAAACCCCGGCGCCGGGTGATTCGACGGCCTTATCCCTCCACGGCGCCCCGGCCCCGGCGGCCGCCTTTTTTATCCCCCCGAAGAAAACGCCCCTCCCGAGCGAGAGGGGCGTTTAGTGCGTTGTGCCTTTTTCGGGTACTACCGGAAAAGCGTTTTTACGCGGCCCAGGCTCGTCGGCGTAAGGCCGGTCATGGTGCCTATGTGGAGGCGGATGCATTGGCCCGTGTTCTGAACCGAGCCCGAGGTAGCAGTATGGCTCCACGCGTAAACCCGGCTAAGCGGCTGGGCCGAGCGGTAACAGGAGCAGGTGGCGCCCGAGTCCCCGTTCCAACGTACTTCCATAAGCAAGTTGTCGCTGTTGTTGTAATTAAAACTGTTGGGGGTAATGCCGATGTCGAAATAACCGGACCCGGTTAATGTAAGGTTCCCGCCGGTACGTACCTGAACCGGCGTTTTGCCGGTATAGTTGTTATTGAACGTGGACTCCAACGCCGTCTTGGTCGTATGGCACAACCACACGCGCACGTCGTTAAACGTACCGGCAGTGCTGCTGCTCTTCTCGAACTCGACGACGTTGATATAGCCCGCGGTGTTAATGTCGCTTTTTAACCATAGGCACTGAAATCGGCACGAGTTATAAGATGCACCCCACCAGGGTATAGCGTTGCCGGCGGCGTGGGTCCCGATTGTTACTACCTTGCCGTGGGCCTCGGCCGCCGTCGGCGCAAAGCTCAACGCGACGGCTAGAGCCGCAGTTACGAGTAACGCTTTCTTCATCGCTTTTCCTCCTTGTTCGGATTTTGTGTCGAGATTACTTTCAAAATACTAAGCTCGTGATTCTAATTTAATTCACTCTTTTAAGCAACAAAAATCACGGCCCCCCGGCGGCGCGTCAAAGCCGCCACACCGCGAAACCCTCGGCCATAGTCAGCCGCTCGTGGGCGTCGTCGATGTACTTCTGGACGTCGTTCGACATCAGGCCGTGGAACCGCATGTCCACCACCAGGTACCGCGCGCCGGCGGCCTCGTACTTCTCCACCAGCCTCGCGAACAGCGCCGCGTCCCTCGCCAGCGGCCCCTTGGGCGATAGTATCCACCCCTTGCGGTTGCAGTAATACAGCCACTGCGGGCCGCCGTTGTTGAAGGTGATAATGGGCGCGTCGGTTTTGTCGACCGAATTTAAATAGGCCCCCGCCCGCACGGCCGCGTCGTTCACCCGCACGAACGAGCGGAACTTCCCCGTGAACGACGGCGCCGCCGCGGCCAGGAGCAGCGCCGTCGCAACGGCTATAGCTTTACCCAAGGAGTTGCGTCGGAATAGCTTCAACCCCTCCGCGGCCGCGTAGCCGCCCGCCAGCGCCGCCGGCGCCACCAGCGGCAGCGAGTAGTAGTCGTGGTCGTACGCGCCGCGCGCCAGCACCAGCAGGTATAAGACGACGGCGCCCAGCCACGTCAATATCTTGTATCGGAAGTCGGTCCGCCGCGCGACGAGCAGCGCCGCGCCGGCCAGCGCCAGGATGATTCCCGGCCACGTTAGGACGTTCGCCGCCAGGTTCTCGACGAGCATCTTGCGGTAGAAGTCGCTCGAGGCGAGCGTCGACAGCGTGGCCCACTTGTCGCCCGCGACCCAGATGCCGAAGGTGAGCCCGGACTTTAAATATAGTTGGTGCGCGTGGTAGTACCACATCGCCGCCGGCGCGAACGCCCCCGCCAGCACGAGCCACGGCGCCGGCGAGCGGAGCTCCCCCCGCCGGTAGCGCAGCGCCAATACGACGAACCATATGAGCAGGTGGAACGCGGTGAGCTTGAGCGCGCCCGCCAGCGCCAGCAAGGCCGCGGCGTCGAAGAAGTCGCCCGTCCGGCCCTCGTCCAGCCAGCGCAGGAAGAAGAACGCCGAGCCCAGCGACGCCGCCAACACCCAGCTCTCCGGCATGAACGCCCGCCCCATAAAGCCCGCGACCGGGGATATGGCGAAGAGGAACGTCGCCGCCAACGCCGCGCCGGGCGTTATCAATCGACGTCCGATTTTATAAACGAAGAATAACTGGAGGCCATAGGCCGCGAGCGCGAGCAGCCGTCCCAGCCACTCGCGGACGCCGGCCACGCGGTAGAGGGCCGCGACCGCGTACGAGTAAAGCGGGAACTCGGTCTCGCAGTAGTTCGGCCCCGGGCCGCCCCAGTCGACGGCGGGGTAGAAGAACTTCATGCCGCCCTCGTGGTAGTTCCGGGCGAGGGCGGCCGTGTCGGCCTGGCGCCAGGCGTGATGCCCCAAAAGCGGCCGGTCGAAGCCGTAGAGCTTTTGCCCCAGCGCGAGCGCTATCAGCGCCGCCGCCCAGAACGCCGTTCTCTTGTAGAAGGCCATAAAAAAACCGCCCGCGTATCGCCGGCATCCTGGCACGGGCGCGGACGGCGGTCAATTCGGTACAATGAAAAACCCGGCCGCCGGGCCGGGCCTTACTTGAAGTGCTCTTGCTCCACCTCGATTACTATCTCCGACGGGCGCGGCGGCGCCACGCCGCCTTTGGCCAGAAGTTCGCGAAACGGCGCCGCGCCCTTGGCCCGCAGGCAATACCGCAGCGCCAGCAGGATAAGGTCCGCGACCGAGATGCCGGCCTTTTCGGCGAGCTCCTTCGCCGTCTTCTCGTCGTCCGGCAGGATCTGGAGCATTACGAGGTTGCTTTCGTCCGAGGGCATAAGTTAGTCCCTTAGTTAAGCGGCGTAATTATAATAATTCGCGCCGTATTTTTCAAGTCCAAACCGGCGAGGCCGTTCGCCCAAATTTCCAGGCGGCGCGGCTTACAGATAAACGCCGATTCCGGCCGTAAATTCGACCACGTCCGGGTGGCCTTCGCGGTAGTAGAAGCCGTCGTTCATGTCCCAAAAAGTTAGTTGGTCGCCCGCGATCATCACGTACCGGGGGGAAAACTCGGCGTAAACTTTATCGGTAACTCGGGCCCGGATCCCCGCTCCCCACAGGGCGAGAGCGTGTACCGTTTTCGGATAATCTACCTCCCGCCACGAAACGCCGGCCTTATTAATTTCGTACATTACGCCGACGCCCGCCACCACGTACGTATACAGGCGCCAAATCCGAGTTCCTACGGTCAGCGCCGCGGTAGTCGGTATTTGGATCCGCTCGTCGGGCGGGAAATATTCCGGGATCCCGTATCCGTCCCTGTCGCTTTCCGCGCTCGCCGCGACGGCGAACTCCGCGGCGAACGGCTCCCGGAAGTGCCACGCCAATTTTGCGCCGCCGCCGTGGCTCACCCCGCCGAATCCGTCGAAGTAATCGTAATCCGGGGAGGTGTTGAGCCGGTAGTAGCCGGCTACGCCGACGTCCCCGCCCGAGGCCGCGGCCGCGAACGCGAGCAGGAGGAATAATATGTTTATTCTTTTCATGTCCGTCCCCTTAGCGTTAGAGGGTAAAACCCGCTCCCAAGAACAACGTTATTTTGTCCGCATGCCCGTCGCTGTAATGGCGGTCGTCGCCGGCCTCCATCGATAGGAATTCTTTCCCTCCGAGGTGGAAGTAGCGGGGCGAGAATTCGACGTAGAACCTGCCCGGCAGCTGTACGCGAATCCCCGCTCCCCATATCCCCAGCGGGCCCGTTTCCAATACGGGCTCGACTTCCGCCTCGGCGAAGCGGTATCGCTCTACGTATAAGCCGCCGCCGGCCAGCGTGTAAACGGTTACCGGCCCGAGGTCCGCGGCGCTGGTGAGGGCCGCGGTGACCGGAAGCTGGAGCCGGTGCGCGGGGAATAAGTGGCTCGGCGGGACCCGCAGGTAGGGTTTACGGTCCGTGGCGCTCGCCGCGACGGCGAACTCCGCGCCAAGGGGGCCGAAGAAGTCCCACGTTATTATCGCCCCGCCGCCCTGCGCCGCCCGCCCGAAATCGTAGTAGCGATTTACGAGGGCGACGTCGCCTTGATAAAACGCGCCGATGCGGAAGCTCCGCGCTTCCGCGCCTAACGCCGCGGGCACGAGCAAAAGTAAAAGAAACGCCCTGGGCAATTCCGACACCTCCTCTCTTTAGAAAAAGAACGCCACGCCGGCCTTGACGCCGAAATAGACCGCCGCGCCGTCGTCGTACCGGTATTCTTTGGCGGCTACCTCGTACGCGGCGACGCGTTTGCCGAACAGCGCCATCAGCTCCGGCCCCGCGTCCACCGTCAACGGCCCCACGAGCGGCACGTTGGTCCCCGCCTCGACGTAGAACCCCGGATGGTAGAGGGCCTTCGGCTCCAGCCGGCCGTACCGGAAATAGGTCTTCTCTCGCGCCAGCGCCAGGCCGCCGCCCACGTACGGGTAAAGGAGCCATAAGGGGAAGTCGTACGTTACGCCGCCGCGGAAGGACAGCAGCTGGCGTTCGATGGCCTCGCCGGGGTCAACGCTGTCCTCCGCGAGGGATTCAAGGAATTCATACCGGTCGTACGCGAACGCGGCCGAGACGGCCAGCGCCCCCGATAGGCCGTACCGCAAGCGCGTGGCGCCGCCCGCCCACGACGATTTCGCGTCCTCGCCCGCTACGGGTACGGATAACTTGTAGTATACGCCGGCGGCGACGTCGGCCGGGCGCTCGCGCGACGGCGCGGCGTCCGCCGCCCGGGCCGCGGCGAGCAGGATAACGACGGTTGCGAGTATTCTTCCCATTTTTCTACCTCGACTCGGGCGTTTAGGTGTTAACGCGTTACTACGAACATCGTGCTGAGGCCCTGACCGCCGGCCGTCAACGCCGCGACGTAGCACCCCGGCGCGAGCCGGCTGGTCTCAAGCACCAAAGCGTTCGA
>JAZGGY010000025.1:0-7620 GCA_036480675.1 bacterium
GACGGCGAGCGCTACCGTGGTGAGCGCGTCGTCGGCTACCCCGGCGCTGAGTTTTCCGAGGACGTTGGCGGTTGCGGGTACGACCGCGAAAGCGTTCGCCCCCTCGGCGGCTTCCAAGTGGGCGAAAGCGTGTTCGCGCACGAATAAGTCCGTTATGGCGGGCCGGCCGGTTACGGCGTCGAAGAGGCGCGGGTCGACGAGCTTGGTAGCGTTCGGCGTCATCGCAACCGTTACCTCGGTCCCCTCGCCGACGAGTAGGCGCGCCAGCTCGGCCGCCTTATAAATGGCTACGCTCGCCGATACACCCAATATTATTTTCATCGGAAGCCGAGCCTCCTACGTAGGTTATGACGTTCGGCCTCGATTATGCATTTCGCCGCGGCTACCGCTTCTTCCAGGCGGTTATTTACGACAAAATAATCGAATTCGACCGCCGCCCGGATCTCGAGCTCCGCCTGGGAGATGCGGCCCTCGATATCGGACGGTTCGTTTTGCCCTCGCGCGACTAAACGGGTGCGCAATTCGCCCAATGAAGGCGGCAGGATGAAAACCGACGGCCCGTACGGATACCGGGACCTTAACTGGCTCGCGCCCTGGACGTCCACGTCGAGGAGGACGTCGTCGCGGCCCAGCTTTTCCTCGAGCTGGTCGCGAGACGTGCCGTACCGATAACCGTGTACCGTGGCGTACTCGACGAAGCGGCTTTCGCCTAATAACGATTCGAAACTCTCTTCAGAGACAAAATAATAATCGCGGCCGTCGACCTCGTCGGGGCGCGCCGGCCTGGTCGTATGCGAGACGGAGAAACTTATCCCCGAAAGGTCCTTCAAAACGGCGCGGCAGATGGTCGACTTACCCGCGCCGGACGGCCCCGTGAATACGAACAGGCAGCCGGGCCGTTTCTTTTGTATTAACGCGTAAATGTCCACGCCGCGTTTCATTCCCAAAACTGCAACAACGCTTCCTCGAGCTCTTTTCCGCCCCTCAGCGGCCTGGGCGGGTCGACCGTGAAGTCGACGATAAAAGAAGCTCTTTGGAAAGGCGAATACCCGGCATCCAACGCCAAGGTTGCCCGTTTCAGTATCGCCGCCGGGACCTGGTCCAGAAGGTACGGTTCCTCGCCGCGGGCGTAGTTCGCGCTAACGGAAAAAGCAAATTTACAAAATTTCAAAATGATTTTAATAAGGCCGCCCTTGGGTACGCGAAGCGCGACGCCACCGCGAGCGTTGGCGAGCGGCGGTCGCCAATCCCGTTTGCCGTCGACGACTACCGAGACCGGGTTCGGCACGCGACGGCAGAATTCTTCAATCCGGTCCAAATCTTGCTCCGTAAGCATACGAGCGTATTCCCAATCGGGCGCCAGAATTATCGACGGTTGGCGTCCCGGCCGACCTTTGAGAGCATATAGCTTCCCCGCCGGCTCGCGCCACGGCGGCGCTTCGTGCCCGTCCCGCATTTTCTGGACGTCTTCGGGTTTGAAGACCGCGGCGGTCAAACCATACAAGGTATCGGTGGGTAATATTACCAAATAACCGGCGTTTATCGCCGCGGCCGCAAGCCCCACCGCACCGGCCACGCCCACCTTATCCAAATTAACTATTTCTACCAAAGGCTTTACCCTACGTCGGCTTTCTTCGCCCCGACGGCGGCCGCCATCTTCTCGCGATAATCACGAAGTCGGTTTAAAAGTCCCTCATCGTGCAGGGCGAGGATCCGCGCCGCTAATAGCGCGGCGTTCACCGCCCCCGCTTTTCCTACCGCGACGGTCGCAACCGGGACGCCAGCCGGCATCTGAACCGTCGATAGTAGCGCGTCAAGGCCGTCGGAGACGCCGCCGGGCATCGGTACGCCTATTACGGGCAGCTCCGTCACCGCCGCCACCGCGCCGCCTAAATGCGCGGCCATTCCGGCCCCGCAAATAATGATCTTGACGCCGCGGCCATAGGCCTCCTCGGCGTACGCCTTCACGCGGCCCGGCGTCCGGTGCGCCGAGGCGACGCTGAGTTCGTAACCGATGCCCAACTCCTCGAGCGTGGCCGTAGTGTTTCTCATAACGTCGAGGTCCGAATCGCTTCCCACCAAGATGCCGACTGGAGGCGTCTTATCCATTTTGATTATCCCCTGCTCCGCGCCACGGCTTTATAGCCTATGTCGCGACGGAAGTGCATGCCGGCAAACCGTACGCGGCCCATGGCGTCGTACGCTCTCTTGACAGCGCCGGCAACGGTAACGCCGAGCGCGGTTACGGCCAGCACGCGGCCGCCGGCGGTTATTATCTTGTCGTCCTCTACAGCGGTACCAGCGTGGAAAACAATCACGTCCTCCATCGTGTTAACTTCGTCGAGGCCTTTTATTACGCGACCCTTTGCGTATTCGCCCGGGTAGCCCTTCGACGCGGCGACGACCGCGACGGCCGCGCCCGACCGCCACTCGAAACGACCGAACTCGAGATTGCCCGCGGTCACGCTCGCGCACACCTCGTAAAGGTCATCCTCGAGCAAAGGCAACACCGCCTGCGCCTCCGGGTCGCCGAAGCGACAGTTGAATTCCAGTAATTTCGGCCCTTCGAAATCCACGATCAAACCGGCGTAGATACAACCCTGATAAGGCGTCCCCTCGTCCGCGAGGGCGGCGATTGTCGGCTCGATTACCGTCTCCGTCACCGTTTTGAGCATCTTCCCGTCGATAACCGGCGCCGGCGCGTACGCACCCATACCGCCGGTATTCGGGCCGCCGTCGCCGTCCTTTAAACGCTTGTGGTCCTGCGACGGAATCATCACCGCTATACGCTCGCCGTCCGTGACGGCTAAAATGGACGCCTCTTCGCCGCTTACGTAGTCCTCGATAAGGATTCTATCTCCGGCGGAGCCGAATTTCCTTTCCACCATCGTCGCCTCGATTGCGGCGTACGCCTCCTTCTCGGTCATAGCAACCGCGACGCCCTTACCCGCGGCCAGGCCGTCGGCTTTTATCACGCACGGCGCGCCGCTCATGTCAATATAACGCCGCGCGGCTTCCACATCGTCGAAGATCTCCGCCGGCGCCGTCGGTATGCCGGCTTTGAGGACGAGTTCCTTCGCGAATATTTTAGACGACTCGATACGGGCGGCTTGCTTCGTCGGCCCGAAGATAGGCAGTTTGGCGGCGTGGAAGCGGTCGACTATCCCCTCCGCCAGCGGCGCTTCCGGCCCCACGACCGTCAGGTCGACTTTCTCGCTCCGCGCGAACTTCGCGAGCGCCTCTATGTCGCCAGTGCCGACGGCGACGTTCTCGGCAATTTGGGCTGTGCCCGCGTTCCCGGGCGCCGCGAATACCCTACCAACTTGGGGAGATTTTTGAAACGCCCACACGAGCGCGTGTTCGCGGCCGCCGCCGCCGACGACCAGGACCGATTTCTTTTTCTTCGACGCTTTGGCGATCATAGCACCCTAATCTCTTGAACGGCCTTTGACCACGACTTCCCTTTTATCCTCAGTGCCTAAAATGGCGCCCGTCCGCGAAGAACAGCGCGACGCCGTACTTTTGTGCCAGCTCGACGACGAGCTCGTCGCCTTTGGAACCCGCCGGTTGAACGATGGCCCTAATGCCCGCGCGGCAGAGCCCTTCCGGCGTATCGGCCTTGGGGAAAAAACCGTCCGAGGCCGCTACCGCGTCCCGCGCCGCTTCCCCCGCGCGACGAACGGCGTCTTCCGCGGGCCACAACCGGTTGACGGACCCGGCGCCTATAGCCAACGTAACCGAATCCTTTACTATGACCACGGCGTTGGAGCGGGCGTGCTTGGCCACGGCCCACGCGAACCGCAAATCCTCTAATACGGCCGAGGGCACCTCCGGCCCGGCCACCTGTTTCCACCGGTCGCGGGCCGCGGGCCGCCTGTCCGCCTCCTGGGTTAATAAACCGCCCAGGACGCTTCGGTACTCGAGCCGAGGCCGCGCGTACTTCCCCGCGAAAACCCGCAGGCGGTTGGTCCAACGCTTGGCAGTTCGTAAATATTCCACTACGCCCTTTTTAAATGACGGCGCCGCGCAGATGTGAAAAAAGGTCCCTTTGGCCATCATGGCAGCCGCGGCGTCGTCGTCCACGGCCTTATTGAACGCTACTATGCCGCCGTAGGCGGAAAGTGGATCCGCGGCCCAGGCGCGGGGAAAAGCCTCGGCCGGCGTAGCCCCCAACGCGACGCCACAGGGGCTATTATGCTTCACTACGACGCAGGCCGGCTTTCGGAACTCGTTCGCCAAATCGACGGCCGCGGCCAAGTCGAGGAAATTGTTGTACGACGGCGGCGGGCCGGCGAGTTGTTTCAAGCCGGTACCCCCGTCGCCGTAAAGGGCCGCGCGTTGGTGAGGGTTTTCGCCGTACGTAGCGTCGGTTATCTTCTCGTATCCCAGAAGCAAATGGTCCGCGAACCCCCTCCGCCGCGGCGTCCACCCGGCGAAGTAGTTGGCGACGGCCGCGTCGTAGCGCGCCGTTACGGCGAAGGCTTCGCGCGCCAACTCCCGGCGCCAACCTGTTTCATTATTCCCGGCCCGCAATCGCTCGAGCGCTTCGTCGTACTGCGACGGCGACGACAGGACGACGACGCGTTCGAAATTCTTGGCCGCGGCGCGCAACAGCGCAACGCCGCCAATATCTATTTGTTCTACTGCTTCCCCTTCGGACACGGCCGCGCTTTTCACCGTCTCTTCAAAGGGGTACAAGTTTACGGCGACTACGTCTATGGGAGCAATGCGTCTTTGAGTAAGCTGTTTGCGGTGGCTCGCTGTGGCCCGGGCGAGGATACCACCGAAAATTTTAGGGTGCAACGTCTTAACCCGCCCGCCCAAAATTTCGGGGAAGGCCGTTACGTCGGCGACTTCGACCGCCTTGACGCCGGCGCGGCGCAGGCGGCGCGCCGTGCCCCCCGTGCTAATTATTCTATAACCGAGCTCGGCCAAGCCCCGCGCTAACTCTACGGCGCCCGTTTTGTCGTATACGGCGACCAGTGCCGCGCTCACCACCATCTAAGAACCTCCTTTAACTTTAATCTCGATGCCCGCTTCCTCCATAATGGCCAAGCCGAGCTCGTCCGGGTATTTCTCCGTCGCGACGACGCGCCGCACGCCGGCGTTAACCAGCATCTTCGCGCAAATCACGCAGGGCGTGCCGCCATATACATATATCGTCGCGCCGTCGCTGGAGACGCCGTTGCGGGCGCATTGTATAAGGCAGTTTTGTTCTGCGTGCAGGCCGCGGCAGAGTTCGTGCCGCTCGCCCGAAGGAACCCCGCTCAATTTCCGGATACAGAACGGGCAGTGCGGGAGGCCGGCCGGCGCGCCGTTGTACCCGGTGGCCAGGATGCGCCGCTCCCGAACCAATACGGCGCCGACGTTTCGGCTCAAGCACGTCGAGCGCTCCGCGACGAGCGTAGCGATACCTATAAAGTACTCGTCCCAACTCTTCCGCGTGCGGAGGTGCACCGGCGGCGTCTCCGAGATGCCTAACTGCTCGAGCATTATCGCGATGTCTTTGGGAAGGTCCATATCTTTTTGTTTCTTGTCCGGCGGACGTTACTTGGCCGATTATAGCCTCTAATTATTCAGGGCGAAATCGCAAACGGGTAATCCCGGTATACGGCAAATATATCGTATAAAAATTTTACGTTATGGACCAGCTCTAAAAACAGAAAGCACGTTAAGGCGCCCGCAAGTACGTAAAATGCTTTAGTCCCGGGCCGGTCGTACGGACGCAACGCCAGAGCCACCGACGCCAACAGCGGAAACGTGGTACTTATCGCGTATACGTATAGAGTCGTTCCGTAGAAAAAATAAAGAGCCGCGTAAAACGCCAGCGTTAACAATAACCCGATTAAAACGGGCGTCCGGTTTTCTTTGTGCTTGATAAAAGAATACGCGGCCCACAGAATTAACCCCACCCAAATAGCCGCGCCAACGAACCCCAACGGGCTCAACCGAGATAGGTCCACGTCTACGAACGGTTTCAGGGGGAGGCAAACCCGGCCCGCCGAATACCAATTTACGACCGTCTCAGGTGCGATGAGGTTGTAAAGAAACAAAGGGCCCGCTAATTCCCCTAACCTCGCCCACAGGTAACTTAACTCAAGGCCGCCGAAGTATTTTACTACAGGCGAATACGCGCCAAGTTCGTTGCGGTATACTTCCGGCAAGAAGAAGACCGTCGAACTCGGGTATAGAAACTTTTGTGCGATACCAAGTATCGCGGCGCATCCGGTAACCAATAAGCCGAAAATTAACGTTTTAACTATTCCAACCCTAAAAGAGACGCTTTGATAAACGCCGGCCCCGAAAGCAATGACCGTCGGAACAAAGTTTGGAGTACACATACCGGCCGCGAATATGCCCGCCGGTAAAAACCTCCGCGTACTACCGGGCGTAAATACCGCCAGGTTGAAAAGCAATATCACGCCGGCCGCGGCGAAGATCCACGTCTCGGGCGTCGAACCGAAAAAAATATGGGTGGAAGATAGACCCAAGATCGCCGCGAAGAGAATCGCAATAACCTCACTTAATCCCGCCCGCCGCAGGAACGCTTTAGTCATAACTACGCACAGGGCACCCGCTACGGAATTCATCAATACGGCCGCGGTTAACTGCGAACCGAACGCCTTCGTTAAAAGTACGCCGACGGGATTTAAGAGTAATACGAAAAGCGGATGGACGTCGGTTCGGTCGTGATTGGTAGCCACGACCGTGAGATCGCGGATAACTCGCTCGTGGTCGGCATTAAGTAGCGCATTGACATATGTATACCCACCCGCCTTACCGAACGCCATACCCCAACCGAAGTACAACCCACCAAAGAAAACGAATATAGCTAAATATATTAGTAAATTCCTCGTCCGTACGCGGCCTATACCTCTCATCGTCGTATCAGCGTCCCCTTCGGATCACACCAACGCTACGCCTTCCTCGCTCGTGCACTCGCCTACGACCATCCCCTCGGCCAAGGCGTCGAGCGCACGCTCCTCCTCGCCGCGGCCTACGACGACCAGCATCCCCAGCCCCATGTTGAAGACTGCGTACATTTCTTCTTCCGAAACACCGCCCCATTCGGCTATCTTCGTAAAGATCCTTGGTACCGGCCAGCGACCTTTCTCGAGCCGGGCACCGACCCCGTCCGGTAAGAGGCGGAATAGGTTGCCGGGGATGCCGCCGCCGGTTACGTGGGCGACGGCGCGAACGTCGACGCCGGCCTCGAGCAACCGCGTTATTTCCGGGACGTAAATCCGCATAGGCGTCAAAAGCTCCTCGCCCAGCGTCCGGTCTTCGTCGAAGCGCTCGGCGTATTCCAATCCCTGTTCTTCGACGATCTTACGTATGAGGGTAAACCCGTTGGAATGGGCGCCCGACGACGCAAGGCCGACGACTACGTCGCCCGGGCGGACCCTCGAGCCGTCGATTATTTTCGAACGTTCCACTATCCCGACCGCGAAACCGGCGAGGTCGTACCGGCCCGGGCGGTAAAACGTAGGCAGCTGCGACGTCTCGCCGCCGAGGAGAGCGCACCGGGCCTGGCGACACCCCTCGACGATGCCTTTAACGATGGCCTCGCCCTGGCCGAGGTCCAACCGGCCCACCGCCATGTAATCCAAGAAGAATAGC
>JAZGGY010000026.1:0-6946 GCA_036480675.1 bacterium
GGGCCGTCGGCGGTGCAAGCCGCGCTCGCGTTGAGCGGCCTGCCGCCCTACCCCCACGCCTTCCTCGGGTATCTACCGCGGCGGCGCGCCGAACGGCGGACCTTCCTGGAGCGCTACAAGACGCTACCGACCACGCTCGTCGTCTTCGGAACGCCGCACCGCTTGGCCGCGGAGCTGGCCGACGCGCGCGACGTTTGGGGCGACCGCGACGCTGCGCTAGCGCGCGAACTCACTAAGGTCTACCAGGAGGTAATACGCGGGAGCCTCGGCGAGATCGCGGAAGAGGTGAAGGCGCGGCCGCGCAAAGGGGAGATGACGCTGGTGGTCGCCGGGGCGCGCGAAGAAGCGGACGCGGGCGCGGCCGTGAAGCTGGCGCGCGAGCTCGTGGCGGAGGGATTGTCGGCGACGCGGGCGGCGGCGGTAGCGGCACGTACGTTCAACGTCGCTAAGCGCTCCGTATATAAACACTTAACGCGGGGATAGGGTGCGCCGGCGTTTGAGGTTGAAACGACCCTTCGCGTATGTTAGACTTAAACTCTTTAAAATTTGCCGAAGAACGGCGGCTTTATGTTCCTACTTTTCTGGTTCGAGCGGTTCGGTCGGGTAATTACATATTTGTTGGAGGATGTAGGCAGCACGACCATCCTTTTCTTCAAAGCCGCCTACTATGCCTTCAAACGGCCCTTCAAACCGGCCCGCATAATCGAACAAATGGTCCGGATCGGCGTAGACTCCGTGCCTGTGGTAATGCTGACCGCCGTCTTCACCGGTATGGTGCTCGCGCTCCAGGCCACGTACCAGATAGCGAAGTTCGGCGCGGACATCTACATCGGCGGCATCGTCGGTATATCGATGACGCGCGAGCTCGGGCCGGTGCTCACGGGGCTCATGGTCTCGGGGCGGGTGGGGGCCGCCATCGCCGCGGAGATCGGGACGATGAAGGTCACCGAGCAGGTCGACGCCCTGGAGACGCTGGCCACCAACCCTATCAAATACCTGGTAATGCCGCGCGTCGTCGCCGCCTTCATTATGTTACCAACCCTCACCGCGCTGGCGGACTTCATCGGCATCGCCGGCGGCTACGCGGTATCGACGACGACGTTGGGCATAAACCCGAGCGTCTATATCGAAAAAATGAACCAACTGGTCCACGTAAGCGACCTCTTTATAGGCCTTTTGAAAACCGTCGTCTTCGGCGTAATAATCGCGACCGTCGGCTGCAACCAGGGCTTCAAGGCCCGGGGCGGCGCGGAGGGCGTGGGCCGCGCGACCACGATATCGGTCGTCACTTCCTGCATCCTCATCCTATTGTCCGACGTGTTCCTGACGGCCTTGTTCGTCGGCGGCCATTATTAACCGGGAACGATTAAGCATAGCCCGATAACGTGCGTGATCATAAGGCTCTCGTCGCTGGGCGACGTGTTATTGACGCTGCCGGCGCTGGGGCCGGTGGCGAAGGCGACGGGGGCTTCGCTGGCGTTCGTAACGCGGCAGGAGTGGGCGCCCCTCGCGGCTCGGCATGCCGCGGTGGACGTCGTCGCCACGCTGCCGAGCCGAGGCGAAAAAGCAGAGGGCGCGGTTAACGAGTTAATACGCCGGCTGAACGAAGAAATTAAGCCGGACATAATATTGGACTGGCACGGCGTGCCGCTCTCGCGGTACGTCGCGAGTCACGTCAGCGCGTACGAGAAATTCAGGTACGCCAAGCACGGCGTCCGGCGCTGGCTATTAGCGGCGTTGGGGATAGACCTTTTGCCGCGGCCCACGAAAAGGGTACCCGAGCTGTACGCGCGCGCCGCGGCCAAGTGGGGGGTGAAGGGGCCGGACTGGTCGTTTCGGCTGGCGGAAGACGCAGCCGCGGCCGAGAGGCTCCGGCAAGACGGCCTGACGCCCGGCAGGGTCGCCCTCGCGCCGGGGGCGCGCCACGCCGCCAAGGTCTGGCCCACGGCGCGTTGGCTCGAGCTGGCGCGGACGCTCGCGGCCGAGGGACGCCAACTTTTGCTCCTGGGGGACGAAACCGAACGGCCGTTGTGCGAGGAGATTACCGCGGGGATAGACGGCGTCGTCAATCTGGCGGGCCGCGTCGCCGTCGGCGAGCTCCCCGAAGCCCTCCGGGGCGCCGCGCTGCTCGTGAGTAACGACTCGGCGCTGAACCACCTTGCGCCGCTGGTGGACGTGCCGTGCCTGGCCCTCTTCGGGCCCACGTCGCCGCGGTTCGGCTTCGCGCCGTGGGGAACGCGCGACCGGACTATTTACCTCGAGCTGTCGTGCAGCCCGTGCAGCAAACACGGCCGGCGACGTTGCTGGCGCGCGCGGCGCTATTGTATGGAGGATATTCGACCGGCGGCGGTGGCCGGGGCGGCGCGCGAGATGCTGGGGGCGGCGTGACGGCCGGGCCGCGCGTGCTCGTCATTCAAACGGCTTTCCTGGGCGACGTCGTATTGACGACGCCGTTGTTCCGCGCCCTGAAAGAATTATGGCCCGCCTCGCACCTGGCGGCGCTGGTGATACCGGAGACGGCGCCGGTTTTGGAGCGTCTTCCGGCGCTGGACGAAATAATAACACACGATAAACGCGCCGGCGGCCTGGGCGAGCTCGGGAGGGTAATGGGGGAAGTACGCGCCAAAGAGTTCGACGTCGTCGTATCGCCGCACCGCTCGGCGCGCTCGAGCCTGATAGCGCGGACGTCCGGCGCGCCGCGGCGCGTAGGCTACCGCGAGAGCGCGTTGTCGTTTCTGTACACGGAACGCGTCGCGCGGCCGGCAGAGCGGCACGAAGCGGAGCGGATACTCGCGCTGGCCGAAGCGATGGGGAGCAGCCACGGCGACCGGAGGCCGACGTTGGCCGTGGGCGACGACGAACGGGAGGCGGCCCGCGGCGCCGCCGGCAACGAACGTTACGTCGTAATGTCGCCGTCTTCCGTCTGGCCCACGAAGCGTTGGATGCCCGAGGGGTTCGCGGTTGTGGGCGACTACCTCGCCGGGCGCGGCTACGGCGTCGTAATAACGGGGGGCCCGGGCGAAGAGGAAGAAGCGGCCGCGGTAGCCGCGGCCATGGAAGCGCCCGCCGTCAACCTGGCGGCGAAGACGACGACTCGCGAGCTGGCCGCGCTCGTGGCGGAGGCGGCGCTGCTGGTAGCCAACGACAGCGCGCCCGTGCATCTGGCGTCGGCGTTCGACACGCCCACGGTGGCGGTGTTCGGCGCCACGGTCCCGGCGCAGGGGTTCGCGCCGCTGGCGAGCAGGTCGGCGGTGGCGGAGGTGCCCGAGTTGTCGTGCCGGCCTTGCGGCGCCCACGGCGGCCGACGGTGCCCAAAGGAACATTTTCGTTGCATGGTGGACCTCTCGCCGGCCGACATCGTAAAAGCCGTCGACGCCGTTTTAGGTTAACGGTCGCCGGCTCGAGAAGGAGGTTAGGTATTGCCCAAGAGAACTTATCAACCGTCGCGGCGACGCCGCGCCCGCGTTCACGGCTTCAGGAGCCGTATGGCCAAGCCGGGCGGCCGTCGCGTCTTACGTCGCCGCCGGGCCAAGGGGCGCAAGCGCCTAACGGTATGACGCGGCCTTGGCCGGTAACGACGAACGAGGCTTCCGCTTCCCGCGCGCCGTGCGTATGCGGCGCCGGCGGGATTTCGCGCGCACCATCCGCGACGGCCGGACCGTCGCCCGGGAGGCGTTCGTCATCCATTGGCTCGCCGTCCCGGGGGAGCGGAGGTTGCTGGGCGTAGTATGCGGCCGGCGCGTCGGCAACGCCGTGGTTCGGAACCGCGTAAAGCGGCGCTTCCGCGAGATCTTCCGGACCCACCCGGAGCACTTCCGGGACGGCCTCTGGTTGGTCGCGGTGGCCAAGCCGCCCATAGCGGAAGAAGATTACAAAACGCTGGAGGAAAGTGTTTTAGCGGCGCTGGCGGAGTTGACCGGCGGAAAAGATGATGCCCCTACGGAAAGCGACTAACGCGACGGCGACGGCACTCCTCGTCGGCTTCATCCGCTCGTACCAGTTCACGCTGGGGCCGCTGATGCCGATGAGTTGCCGGTTCGAACCGTCGTGTTCGAGGTACGCGCTGGAAGCTTTTCGCAAGCACGGGCCGTGGCGCGGGCTCGCGCTCGCGGCGCTCCGCATACTCCGCTGCAACCCCCTTAACGCCGGCGGCTACGACCCGGTGCCGTAGCTCGAGGCGAGGTAAAATATGAAAATTTCGGGCCAACAACGCATGATCCTGGCGCTCTTCGTCGCCGCGGCGGTTATGTTCGCGTATTCCACCTTCTTCGGCCCGAAACGCGACAAAAAGGAAGCGCCCGAGCAACCGGCCCCGGCTGAAACCGTGGCGAAGGCCGCGCCGGAGACCGCCGCCCCCGAAACCGCCGGCCCCGAAACGGCCGTGCCCGAAACGGGGGCACCCGAAACGGCCGCGCCGACGGCGGAAGCTGAAAAACCCGCGCCCCCCCTACCCACCAAGGCCCCCGAGCACGTCAAGACCGGCGCCCGCGCCGTCGTGACGACGGCGATGTACGTCGCGACCTTCGAAGACGCCGGCCTCGTCCACCTGACGCTCGCCCAATACCCTCCGGATGAAGACCAACTCCTGTTCGCGCGTTTGGACGGGGCCGCGGCGCCGCCGTACGCGCCCCTCGTCGAGGCCGGCGAGAACGCCCGGTGGGAGGTTGACCGTAAAACGTTGAACGTCCGCCCCGGCGCGACGGGCAAGTTGGTATTCAAGCTGGTGGACGGCGAGCGCGTGGCCGCCCGCGCCGAGTACGTCTTCCGCGGCGACGACTACGAAGTGGCCGCTAACGTAGTCGCCGGCGACGAGGACGACCCGGTTGCGCTGTCGATGGGCTCTTTCGTCAAGGCCGAGGACGACCCCAAAGAGGTGGGCGAAATATCGGTCGACGCGCTGGTCGATACCAAGAAAATCCACGACAAGCTCTCCGGCAAAGACGAGGTCAAAAACTACCGCGGCGACATCCCGTGGGCCGCCCTGCGGAGCAAGTACTTCATCGTGGCCGCCGTCGCGCCCCAGGGCGACGAGCTGACCGTGTCGCGCGCCAAGAACGACTCCCTGGCCGGTACGTACGTACTAAAACACGGCGGCGATTATAAAATCTATTTCGGCCCCAAAGGGTACGACCGACTGAAGCAATTCAACGTCGGGTTGGAGCGGTCGGTCGACCTCGGTTGGTCCATCATCGGCGTCATCGCGGCGCTGATGCTCCGGTTGATAATCATGCTCAACGGCGTCGTCCGCAACTACGGCGTCACCATAATAATATTCTCCTTTATTATCAAATTGTTAACGTACTGGCCCACCGGGATCCAACTGAAATCGTCTCAGCGGATGCAGGAGATCCAACCCATCCTCAAGCAGCTCCGCGAGAAGTACAAGGGCGACTCGCAGCGCATGAACACCGAGACGATGGCGCTGTACAAGAAGTATAAGATAAACCCCTTCGGCGGCTGCCTCCCCCTCGTGCTCCAAATCCCCATCTTCTGGGGGATGTTCAACGCCCTCCGCAACGCCATCGAGCTCAAGGGCGCCCCGTTCCTCCTTTGGATTAAAGACCTCTCCCAGCCCGACGTCCTGTTCAAGCTGCCGTTCACCATCCCGCTGGTCAACATCGGCTCCGTCAACGTGCTGCCCATAATAATGGGCGTCACCTGGGTCCTGCAGAACAAGTTCACCATGCCGGGTAAGGGCGGCGTCAAGTCCGAGCAGCAGAAGCTAATGGCCTGGCTGCCGGTAATCTTCACGTTGCTTTTCTACAATTGGCCGTCGGGGTTGGTGCTCTACTGGACCAGCAACCAGTTGTTCACTATGGCCCAAATGTTCATAATGCGGAAATCTATGCGGCCGCTGGAGGCCAAAGACTAAATGCGTACCGTAGAAGTTGAAGGGAATTCGCGCGTAGACGCTACCCGGCGCGCCCTCGAGCTCCTGGGCGCCGACGTGGACGACGTCAAAGTAGAGGTACTACGAGAAGAACCGCGCGGCATGTTCGGTTTCTTGGGGTTCAAGCGCGTTACGGTTCGCGTCACTATCGTCGAGGAGAACGTCCTCGAGGACGCCGCCGAAATAATTAATCGCATCATATCCTTCTTGCCGGTCCAGGTAGAAGCCCGCATCGAGATGCACAAGCACGCGGTTCACCTCGAGCTCGCGGGACACGAACTGCGCCAATTCCAGAAAGAGGAGGACTTCGCCGACGCGCTGGCCCACGTCGTCGAGTTAATCATCAACCGGCGCGCGAAAAATAAGATAGCCGTAAAGGCTTCTTTCGCCGAGGACAAGATCTCGCGCGCAGAGGAGATGCGACGGCCGGCGCGAACCGCCAAGGCCTCCTTCGCCGAGGACAAGATCTCGCGCGAGGAGGAGCTGCGACGGCTGGCGCGAACCGCCGCCGACCGCATCGCCTCGGGCCGGGCGCAGGAAGCCCTCCCGCCCATGACGCCCCGCGACCGACGCACCGTCCACATGACGCTCGAGCGCGACGGCCGCGTCGTAACCGAGAGCGCCGGCAAGGGCAACAAGCGCCACGTCGTCGTCTTACCCGCCGCGGCCGGGCGCGAACGGCCGCCCGAGGCCGCCCGCAAGCCGAAAGGCGAACGCCGCGCCCGCCCCCCGGCCAAGCCGCGCGCCCCAACATCCGAACCCGAAAAGGCCGGCGCGCCGCCCTCCAAGAGCTCGCGCCGCCGGCGCCGCCGCAAGCCCAAGGGCGACGGCCCCGAAAAAAAACAAACGCCCTCCTAACGGCCGGCGAGCCGATATTATTTAAAATCGTATCCCGCCGGCGACGGCGGGATAACTTTATGAATTACGCGGATAAAACCCGCAAGTGTTCCGAGACGGCGACACCATAGCCGCCGTGGCGACGCCCCCCGGCCGGGGCGCGCTGGCCGTAAAACGCCTGAGCGGCCCCGCGACGCGCGAGATAGCCGACAAGGTCTT